>CABKMC010000005.1 GCA_902373455.1 uncultured Streptococcus sp. | reverse complement strand
AGACTCGCTTCGATAGCATTGTCACAAAGGATGGATAAGAAGGTGATGAAATCTAAAACCTCGATGAATAAATCACGAACTGGTTCATCGATCTCGACAGAGATCCCAATCCCTTTGTTTTGAGCCTCCAATAATTTTGCGGACAGAACACTTTTTACAGCTGGATTTTCGATGTGACTGAGTTTGGCAATATCAAACTTACTATTGTAAAATTGCTGGCCACTCTCTCGAAGAACATTCTCATAGACTTCCCTGATCGCATTGAGGTCTTCGTGCTCAATACTTAATTTGAGACTGGTTAAAATATTCAGGTAATCATGACGAAAGGCACGAATCTCCCCGTAGAGCATTTCGACGTGTTGGCTATAGGTGGCTAACTCCTGCAGTTGCCTATCTTTTTGCTCTAGAATCTCTTGTTTCAATCGTTCTTTGGACACTGCATTGAAATACAAGAGCATCACAAAAAACAAAATCAGATAAATACTATTTAACTGTTCCCGTAAAGCTTCTGCATGCGGGATCTTATCCTCAAAAACCACCAGACCTACAACACTGAGCAAATACACAAACATGGAAAGATCCATTGGGAGTAGGAAACGATTAAAATACTGCCGTTGAAACCCTACTTTTAAATCTGTAAAATCTAGTTTTAACAATTTAGTGATTCCTATATAAACAGGAAAGACCAGCAATTCAAGTAGAGCATCATACCAGCTGACAGATGCCTCATGAACAAGTACGATCCCTAACATTGGAAAGACATAAAAGGCTAAGAGACGCCCAATGAGACTCTCCATGACAACCGGATAGAGCCCATAAAAAATATTCAAAAGGTGTCGTATGTTACGATTTCGGTAGAAACTATAGGCAATAAATACTAAGAAATAGCCAAAAAAGCCTACCGGTGGTACAAGGGTAAAGATAATTGCGAAGAGGAAGGGGCACAAAAAGAGCCAGCGCAAGGTGAACTCTTGTCTACTGATATGACGATAGATCAGCATGCTGACGAAGAACTTTAGGTAAGACATTAGAATAGTTAACAGCAATTCTTTCTCCCTCTATTTTTTCAAAGCTTCCAGTAAGCCTCTATACTTGGTCCGTGAGATCAAGCAATTGTCTCCATTTTCAAAAAAAGTTTTCTTGGCTTCTTTATCAATCTTCGTAATATTTTGCGGATTCACCACAAAGGAGCGGTGGCACCGATACAAGCGGGGATCTGCTTTTTCGATATCGGCAATACTAGCGTAAAATTCCAAGCGCTCTTCCTGGGTGTGTAAAATGACCTTGTGAATGGTTGGAGACGTTTCAACATACAAAATCTTATTAAAAGGAACTTGTACACGCGCCATCGCACTCTCAAATGTAAAGGCATCTTGCGCAATCGTGGTCCCAACTTGCTCCAAGGTATAGTCGATGGCTGAGCTGATTCTCTCTTTGAACTCTTCCTCACCCAGCGTTTTATCAATAAAATCCAAGGCAGCCACTTTGTAATGAAAGGTAATGGGCATGAATTCAGAGTGAGTGGTGACAAAGACAATGGTCGCATGGGGGTCTTTCTTACGAATCTCTTTTGCGATCTCTAGCCCCTTTTTCTCCTCACCTTTAATCTCGATATCTAAAAAGAATAGGTGATGAGCGCCTCTCTCTGTGATAGCATCCAGCAACTGGCTTGACTTTCCAAACACTTCTGGCGCTTTGCATTGCAAGGATTTTTGACGGATGAGATCCTGCAAGACCGTTTCGATACGCGATTGTTGGATCCATTCATCTTCTAACACAAAAATCTTCAACAAAGTCCTCACTCCTTCCCCTCTACGAATATGTTCTATTTTACCATAAATGACGCCTGCTGAGCCACTCTTTCAAAGGAGACTTGATAGGCCTTCTACCTTTTCTCCTAAACAAAAAACTCTCCCGGAGGAATCCGGAAGAGCTTGCGCAAGGGGAATTTGAAAAATATTTTTTAATATGAAAAAGGTCGATAAAATCTACGCCATATTCAAACTCTCATTTTACTAACAGCGATATTACGATCAAGTTTTATTGTCAATAGACATGTATGTGGGAAGTTCTCCCCTTGCAACAATGTAGACCTGTGATCTACTCTTACTAGTATACACTAGAATTATTACAAAATCAGTTAATTTGTATTGCAATTTGTTGGCAAATATTCCTCCGCCTGAAAACACCACAAACGCTTGTTTCCCAAGCATCTACGCAAGTCCTCTTTAATTAGTATTTATCATTTCTGTTACAAAATTTAAAATAAAAATATTATTCCATAACACATGAAAATCCCAAAGCACGATAAAAAAAGGCTGGGACAAAAGTCCTAGCCTCTCAATTATTTTTGGATTGTCGATCAAGACGCAGTGGTTGAGTGGGCTCTACTACGCTGATTTCATCAGCTTTTACAGCCCTACTCAACTGTGCGGAGGTGGGATGGCGAAATCGAATTCTAACGAATTACCGATTTCTGTTCCACTCTCTTTGAGCTAGTAAGACACTTCGGCAAGGCACCATAGTGCTTGCCATAACAATAAATACACCTGATAAATTAATCAAGGGGTTACGACGTAAAAAGGGAGGAACGATATTTTCCTCCCTTTGAGCTAGTAAGACAATTAGCCAGACCCCACAATAGCGACTGGCGTCAAATGATGAGAGGTATAGCCTCAATCGTGTAACAGTTACGACAGAAAATAAAGAAGGCCGATATCGCCTTCTTTATTTTCTTAGTAAGACACTTCGGCAAGGCACCATGGTGCTTGCCGTAGCCTAATGAGGTGCTTTAGCACCCATTAGGCTAAGTGTCTTACATCATCCCCCCCATCATGCTTGGATCCATTCCTGGTCCTGCTGGGGCTGCTGGTTCTGGTTTGTTGGCTACGACTGCTTCGGTCGTCAAAATCAGACTCGCTACGGAAGCGGCGTTTTGAAGGGCTGAACGGCTCACTTTAACTGGGTCGATGATTCCTGCATCAATCATATTCACCCATTCACCTGTTGCAGCATTGAAACCTGTTCCGACTTCGGCATTTTTCAAGCGATCAATCACAATAGATCCTTCGTAACCGGCATTGTGGGCAATTTGGCGCACCGGCTCTTCCAAAGCACGAAGAACGATATTGCGTCCTGTGGCTTCATCCCCTTCTAATTCAAGGGCTGCGACTGCAGAGATAACATTGACAAGAGCTGTACCACCTCCGGCAACGATCCCTTCTTCAACGGCTGCGCGAGTCGCATTAAGAGCATCTTCGATACGAAGCTTCATTTCTTTCAATTCTGTTTCTGTTGCAGCACCGACCTTGATTACGGCAACACCACCAGACAATTTGGCCAAACGTTCTTGTAATTTTTCACGGTCAAATTCAGAGGTTGTGGTTTCAATTTGTGACTTGATAACAGCCACACGGTTAGCGATCGCTTCTGGGTTACCAGAACCTTCGACAATGACGGTACTGTCTTTATCGACTGACACTTTAGCTGCTTGACCAAGCGCTTCAATGGTTGCATCTTTCAATTCCAAACCAAGATCGTCTGTAATGACTGTACCACCTGTCAAGATGGCAATGTCTTCTAGCATGGCTTTGCGGCGATCTCCAAATCCTGGTGCCTTGACAGCTACGACATTAAAGGTACCGCGGATCTTGTTCAAGACAAGTGTTGGAAGAGCTTCGCCATCGACATCATCAGCGATGATCAAGAGTGGACGGTTGCTTTGAAGAATGCTTTCCAACAATGGCAAGATTTCTTGGATATTTGAAATCTTCTTGTCAGTGATCAAAATGTATGGATTTTCAAGGTCTGCTACCATTTTTTCATTATCAGTGACCATGTATTGTGAAAGGTAACCACGGTCAAACTGCATTCCTTCAACGACTTCCAGTTCTGTCTCCATTCCACGAGACTCTTCAATCGTGATAACTCCATCTTTGCCAACTTTTTCCATGGCCTCAGAGATGTACTCACCGACTTTTTCAGAACGAGAAGACACAGCAGCTACTTGAGCAATCGCTTCCTTGCTCGATACTGGGATCGCATTGTTTTTCAAAGCTTCTACTGCTGTTGCAACAGCAGTCTCAATCCCACGACGGATGCCAATTGGATTAGCACCTGCAGTGACGTTTTTGATTCCTTCACGGACGATGGCTTGGGTCAAGACCGTTGCGGTCGTTGTACCGTCACCTGCGATATCATTGGTCTTAGAAGCCACTTCTGACACCAATTTGGCACCCATATTTTCAAAATGGTCTTCCAATTCAATTTCTTTTGCGATGGTCACCCCATCATTTGTGATCAAGGGTGAACCAAATGATTTTTCAAGAACCACATTGCGTCCTTTAGGGCCCAACGTAACTTTCACTGTATCTGCTAAGACATCGACACCACGGACCATTGCAGAACGTGCATCAGATGAAAATTTAATATCTTTTGCCATTTCTCTTACCTCTTTCTTCTCTTACTCTACAATTGCAAGAATGTTTGATGTTCCAACGATGGTGTAGGTTTCTTCCCCATCTTTCACTTCAATTCCTGCATGGCTTTCAACCAAAACGTGGTCTCCTGCTTTTACAGCTGGAGCAATGAGTTCACCACTTAGGGTACGCACACCTTCACCAACGGCCACTACTTCAGCAGTTTTTGTATCGGCCTTGCTCGCACCTGCGAGGACAAAACCTCCAACAGTCTGTTCTTTTTCTTCTACTTTTAAGACCACACGGTCTCCTAATGGTTTTAACATGTTCATTCCTCCATACGTGTTTTTAGCACTCTCTATACGTAAGTGCTAACTTATGTTTCTATTGTATCACTTGGTCAGAAATAGTCAAGAAAAAAACACCTCAAAAATAAATGAGATGTTTCTAAAATATCAATTTAATATTGTCAATTTTTGATTGAAATCGTCGATCACTTTTTGAAGATTGATCCGCCCGCGGTAGATGCCATATCCAAAAACAATCATGCCTAAAATTCCAACCAAGGCTAGTAAAATCCCGAGGATCAAGAGTGGGAGGAAACTTTTGTGAAAGAGATAGATCAATACCACACCAATACTAGCAATGATAAAGAGTAAGCTGAACCAACGACCAAGGTTTTCAAGCATGTGGCGTTGGTAGTTGATTTCTGTTTCATATCCATTGACAAGTTCTTGTTTTGTAACCATGGGATTCCTCCTGATAAAAATTGAGAATGAAGTGCAAGTAAAGGAGGTCCATTCACTTCATTCTCAAAAACTCCTACTAGCAAATTCGTTTTTTCTTTTCCTTAGTATTTAAGATGTGGATCAAAGATACCAAGGGCAACACCGATCAAAGCAACTACAACGAGAAGTAACATAACTTTGTTTGGTGAAATTTTTTTCTTAGACATCAACCACCAGCAAAGAGTGATGAAGGCTGCTGTCAAGAGACCTGGATAAACACCATCGATCTTTTCTTGGATGTTCAAGAAGACTTTTCCTTCAGAATTCTTGAATTGAAGGGCTGTTGTAACAGATACCCAAGTAGCTGCTACGGCACCGATAACCATACCACCGACAACGCTGATCGCTTTACGAAGAGCTTGTCCTTTTGGTCCTACAAGGAATTCAACGGCTTTATCCCCTAATTGGTAACCTTTGAAGAAGGCAAAGCGCATACCAAAGTAGACTAAGAGGTTCCATACGACGATGTAGAAGAGGGCACCAGCGACGTTACCACCTTTAGAAAGTCCAAGGGCAATCCCCAAGAGAACTGGAATCAAGGTACCAACGACCAATGAGTCACCAATACCAGCGATTGGTCCCATCAAACCGGCACGCATACCGTTGATGGTTTCGCCATCTACTGCATCTCCGTTTGCACGCGCTTCTTCCAAACCAGCTGTGATCCCTACAACAAGAGATCCAAGTTGTGGTTCAGTGTTGAAGAAGGCCGTATAGGTTTGCATAGCATCCTTTTGTTCTTCTTTTGTGTCATACATTTCTTCTACGATTGGAAGCATAGAAGTCAAGTACCCGAAGGTTTGCATATGTTCTTGAGAGAAACAAGTCAAATGACCATAATACCAATGATGGAATGCTTTTGCTAATGTTTTCTTTGAAATTTTCTTTCTATCAGCCATTTTAAATATCCTCCTCATCATCGTCTTGGTCCACCACTCCAGCAGGAGCAGCTTTCATCGATTTGATCACTTCAAGTTCATAGTAGATTACTGCAAAGATTAATGAAACAACGGCACTGGATACCAAGTTCAATCCGAGAGATTTTGCCAAGGTAAATCCAACAAAGAATGGAATGAAGTCAGTTGCTTCTGTAACAATTTGTTTCAACAAGATGGCAATACCGACACATGGGAGAAGAGCACCGACTGTAAAGAGGGCTTTCATCCAGTAACCATCCATAGGAAGGTATTGTTTCATCAAATCAACCATGTTTTCACCGTATTTGGTGATAATCATTGTTGGAAGGAAAGAGAAGAGGAAGTGAGAGATCCAAGGGTAAACCCAGTCAACTGCGTAGAGTTTTTTGAAGTTTCCTTCTTCAACGGCTTTCCAACCGATGTGTTGCCATACCAAGTTCATAGTAGCGGTACCGTAGAAAAGAACTGTACCGATTGTCCCAACGGCTGCACCGATTGGAGCTGCAGCTGCGGCGATTCCTGCTTCATCTGTGATGTTGTTGGCATGCACAAACAAGATAGCAAGAGGAACACCGATGTAAGAGATGGCACGCACATCGGCAGATACGGTACCACCAGGTGTTACCAAGGCGATATAAACGACTTGAAGGGCAACCCCGACCATAATACCAGTTGTCACATCTCCAAGAATTAAACCTGAAATCAACCCACCGATCAAAGGACGACCGAGTGTATAGTTCCCGATACTGGAACCTCCCATACCAGGCATTGAAGACAAGCTGGCGAAAATACCAAGCAAGATTGCTTGAATCCATGAAATTGTCATAACAAACGCTCCTTTTGTTTGTAAATTTATTTACCTAACAGATAGGACTGTTAGTTTTAAAAACCAAATTTTGATTTGAAATCATCCCAATACCCGATGGAAACATCTGGCAACAATTGGAATTTCACCTTGTAGCCTGCTGCTTGAATAGCTTGGAAGGCTTCTGCTTCTTCCTGAGTGATGGATTGGTTATTTCCCAATTTTACAGCTCCAGGACGATCATTTGCAGGGCCTACGATGATTTCTTTGACATCACCTGGGACAAACCCTTGGTCGACCAAAATTTCCTTCATATCGATTGGATTTTTGGTGATCAAGAAGTAACGACTATCTGATTCTGTTACTTTTGCTGATTTTTCCTTAAAGGCTTCCTTTGTCCATACAAAGGTTTTCTTGTCTGATGCGCCTTTGTAAGCTTGAATCAAAACCTTGTTTGATGCTGCAGCATCGTTTACGGCAATCAAACCATCACATGGTTTTTCTTTTGCCCAGCGTGTGACTGTCTGACCGTGAATCATGCGGTCATCAATCCGTACAAATGTTACTACCATAAGGTACCTCCCTATTAAATATCGTCATCATCTTCTTCAGCACCAGTGGCTGAAACTTCAAAAGGCTGTAGTGCAGATCGTGCTTCTGATAAGATGGTGGCTGACAAATCGTCTCCATCCAACACATCCTTCATCACAACTGCCGTCAAGGCCATGGTGAGGTTCATCCCACCAAGAATCAAGGCTCCATCGAGCTTTCCAGCTTCTTCTAGAACCGTGGCTGCAGTGGCTAATGGACTACCACCTACGATATCTGCCAAGACCAAAACAGAATCATCAGCTGTCAATCCTGAAATGCTCTCTCTGAAATCAACTGCGAAGTCATCAACTGATTTTCCTTCTTTGAGTCCAACTGCGATGACCTGATCCATCTTATCACCAGCAAACATGGCTAGTGATGTTTTTAGACCTTCTGCCAGTCCACCATGACTGACCAAAACGAGGTATTTCATTTTTCTACGCCTCCTTTATTTGACTCTATTGTAGATTATTTGAAAGCGTTTTTACATTGTCAAATGTCACATTCCTAATATGACATTTAGCAATAAAAAAATGACATCTGTCACTTGACAAAATGCCATCTTATTTTACTCTAAACTCCTACCTGTAGACTACTTTCAATCTCCCTCTGAATTTGAGGCAAGCGGTTCTCGACATCCTGATCGCGCAAGGCATTGCCGATCAAGTAGTCTAGCTTTTCTAACACCTCTTTTGAGACATTTTTAGGACTACTTTCAACAGCTTGTTCCATGATGCGGTTCAAGGTCTGATTGGTCAGGGAATCTGTTCCAAAATCATCCACCTGCAGAAGGTCTTTACTAGAGCGACTCTTGACGACCTGTGGCATGACAGAGATCCCTTGGGATTGGGCAAAAAGGGTTTGTTGAATGTCTGGATCCTCTGTTAAGAGTTGCATCAATTCCCAAGCCAACTTGGAATGAGAACTTCGGGCTGACATAGCAAAAGAAGTCGTCGTGACCAAGGTTGCCTTGGTCGTTTTTGACTTAGCAGGCATTGGAATACAGGTCCAGGTAAAGTTTGAATATTTAGAAACGTGGTAGGGATAAGGTTTATAGGTCCGATATTGGGCCAAAGTCATAGGATAAAAGGCGACTTTCCCCTGGTCAAAATCTTTAGAGCTTACCTTGTAATTTTTATTTAGATCTTCCAATTTTTGCAGAAAAGTCAAAGACTCTTTGACTTCTGGAGCTGTCAGTTTGAGCATACCACCTTGGAAGAGATGACCTCCATTTGCCGCCAAGGCTTCTTTCCAGGTGTATTCTGTACTTCCAAATTGGTCCAATTGCCCATCTCCATTGGTATCCTTGGTTAGTTTCTTGCAAATCGTATAGAACTCTTCAAGGGTCCAGCCTTCTTTGGGAACCGCGATGCCTTCTTTATCCAAGAGATCTTTATTGACACACATCAAAATGGGATTGCTTTCATAAGGTAAGGCATAGGTTTGCCCCTGATAGACACCGGATTCAAAGGCAACGGGATAAAAGGCAACTTGGTCTTTTCGATCCATATAACCATTTAACTTCTCGAGCACGCCACGCGCAGCTAATAAGGAAAGATCTTGCTCAGAGACCATAAACACATCCGGCGTCTTTCCTGAGACAATCTTTTCAGAGAGCCAGTCTGAATAATCTGACTGCGGAATCCCGTTTTCATACTCTACACGGACGTGGGGATGGGATTTTTCAAATTTTTGAATCGCACGATCCAAGGCATGGGAACGTTGACTGGTCGGCACATCCCAGCTAGAACCTGCATAAAGGCCGATATGGAGGACGGTCGGTTGTTGTTTCCACCAATAAAAACCTGCGCTCGCACAGAGCGCAACAAGGAGACCGATCCCCCAACAAAGATGCTTTCGCTTCAATTTCATTCTGTATTTCCTTTAGAAAAATCACGTCTGGTCACTCCAGTTTGGACTGACCAGATCGCTAATTGCGTTCGATCTCTTAGGTTTAATTTCGCCAAAATCGTTGATAAGTAATTGCGCACGGTTCCTTCTGACAAGAAGAGTTTGGCCGCAATTTCTTTATTGGACTCCCCATAGCCAACTTCTTGGATAATGCGCCATTCTGTTGTGCTCAAATCCTTGACATTGTCCTCATCCACAGCAATAGAGAAGTTGGATTTAGCCATTTGTGAGAAAATTTGAAAGACTTTACTAGCGATATTCGGGTTGATCATGGCTCCGCCCTGATACACCACCTTAATCGCTTCATAGAGTTCCTCTGTCGAGGCTCCCTTTAAAAGATAACCTGAAGCACCATACTTGAGCGCACTGTAGATAAATTCATCATCGTCAAAGGTCGTTAAAATAATAATTTTGATATCCGGATAGTGTTCTTTTACTTCTTTTGTCGCCAAAACCCCATCCATCCCTGGCATCCGGATATCCATCAAGATTAGGTCAGGATGGGTTTGGGGAATGCTAGACAGGACGTGATTGCCATCTTCCACTGTGGCCACCACTTCGATATCGGGGTGGGCTGACAAAATAATTTTCAGAGATTCTCGAATCAAGGCCTGGTCATCTGCCACCATTACTTTTATTACCATCTCTTATCTCCCTTCTTTATATTTCGGTAAACTGACGCGCGTGAAAAATCCATCGCGGCTTTCAAATTGAAGCTGTCCTCCTAGGATAGAAATTCGTTCCATCATCTGTTTGAGTCCATAGCCATAAGTCAAGGTTTCAAACCCAACCCCATTGTCCTGCAACTCGATCAGGTAATCTTCTTCATCCTCAAAAAAATGAAGGCTCATCTGACTGGCATGACCGTGGCGAACCGCATTGGTCATAGACTCTTGGATCACACGAAAGATCGTATCTTCAATCATGACGTCCATATCGACATCGACCCATTCATAGTGTAAATCAACCTGCAAGTTGGAAAGCGTCTGGTACTCGCGGATCATCTTTTCTAAAGCATCTTTGAGGGTTCGTCCCTCAAGGGCACCTGGACGGAGGCGGTTGAGAGACCCTCTCACATCCTGGATTCCTTCACGAACCACTTCTGATACGCTTTTCACCTGCTCTTTTGCTCGATTGGGATCGATATCAATCAAGACCCCAACAGCATCTAAACCTGCCGAGATCCCTGTTAGCGCATGCCCCAAGGTATCGTGAATCTCCCGAGCAATCCGCTTGCGCTCCCGATCTTCTGCAATTTTCTCAGACAAGGCCATATAGTTGTTCAACTCCGTATTGACCTTCGAAACCATGGCCAACTCTTCTTCCACTTCGTGGTTTTCCGCAAGGACATTCATAATATAGAACAAAAGCGAAATAATGAAGAGAACCATATTCAAGGCATAGAGGGAATTCTTTAAGAAAAAGGCCAGAATCCGAATAGAGGCGGGATAAAAATGAATATAGACATCCAGAGAAGGTATCGGAAAGAAAAGCGAAAAGACGTCTGAATTGGTCACAAGTAGAATCAAGAAACTCACTAGGATAAAGGCAAACCAATACTTGCGGTCTCGCTTGGTATTCAACTCTTTGGAACCATAGAAGATATCCGCAAAAACCAATAGAATAAGCCCGTTATAAGCTACATTTTGGACCCACATCAAGAGCAACATCAGGAGGATCTCCAGAATATTCCACTGATCAAAAATAGACCATCTACTCGTTTGAGACCGGTAACGACTCATGGAGATCAAGGCAATCCCAGCAAATAAGAGCGCAGACAACCAAAAAGTTGTAGAGGGCGCAAAAGGAATACGCTCTAAGCGTTCTACTAATAGAGAAGCTTGCCGTTGGGCAATGATATAGTTGGTTGCTTGAAGATAGATGATACTGTTGAGCATCACAGCGATAAAATTCACGACCATCAGAATGGCCAAACTGTATCTCACACCTCTAAATTTTCTCATCACTGCCACCCATTTACATCAAATTGATCGATGTTTTCCTTTGTCATCATTTGAACCGGAATGGTTATCTCTTTTTGGTAGCTCTTCCCAGCCGTCATATCTTGGATGACCTCCATCACGCGGTCTCCCATCTTCAACGGAGACTGGGCAACGGTCCCCTCGACATCATCGGTCGAGTGCAGCAAGGATTTCATATCGGGTGAGCCATCGATCCCATAGATCGCGATGGGATGGGTGATCCCTTGTTCCTTGATGGCCGCTAGAGCTCCAATAGCTGAGCGATCATTCAGAGCGACCAGGGTATCGACATTCCCCCCTGACTGCAAGAACTTCCGGACAGCTGGCATGGCAATCTCCGTCTGACCCTTGGTTTCTAGTTCCGAGACGATCTGATAAGATCCATGCCCTTTGATGGTATCCTTAAATCCCTGAATTCGCGTATCTGCTGAAACAGTCCCTTTGTGCTCCAAGAGAAGGATCCGAGCATTTGAAGAGCGTCTCATCAACTCTTTCGCAATCAAGACTCCTGCTTGGTAGTTATCGGATACAATGCTGGCATCGGGCTTAAAATGCTTTAGCTGGGTATCGACCGCAATGATCTTAATTCCTTGCTTTCTAGCTTTTTTAAGGGCCTTTAAAATCGGCTGGCTATCCCCCTTGACCGGATTAATCACAATCACATTCACTTTTTGGGCACAAAAATCATCGATCTGCTGGCTCTGCCTTTTTTCGTCCAATTCTGGATCTCGGACATAAACAAGAGCCCCTTTCTCATCGGCAATTCGACTAATTTCCGAATGAATACTTTTATAGAACTCATTGTTCATTGTCATATAGGTAACACCGATCTTGGTCTGTCCCTTCATGCTACTGGTTTGACAAACAGCATAGATCCATAAGAGGATGCAGGTCACTGGAATCAACAGTAGAACCCGTTTTATCAGCCATTTCAACCGTTCTTTTCTCTCTTCTTTTCCTTTCAAGCTCCGTTCCTTTTCTGAATTTTTTGAATATATATTAGTTTATTTTACTACTTTTTCAAAAAAAGTGCTTGTTTTTATTGTACAGATGGATTTATTTGATTCATTTTAAAAAGAGTCGTTCCCGAATAAAATCCCTCATAAGTATCAAAAAAGCTAGTCTATGAACGAACTAGCTTTCTTTTTTACTTCTAAAAGGGAAGATCTTCCTCTTCTAAGATAATATCGGCCAAATCTCCTGTTCCACCATTTTCACGCATAGCCCGCTGAGCCCGGCTCTCTAGCAACTGAAAACTTTGGCAGAGGACCTCTGTCACATACTGCATGACGCCATTTTTCTCGTAGCGGCGCGTCCGAATCTCTCCATCCAAAGAGATCAAGCTCCCTTTACTGGCATAACTAGCCATGGTTTCAGCCAATTTCCCCCAGACAACGACATTGACAAAATCAGTCTCTCGCTCCCCGTTTTGGTCCTTGTAGCGACGATTGACCGCAACGGTCACTCGGGCAACGGATTTGTCTGTGCTGGTTTTATGCAATTCTGGAGCCGCTACTAGGCGACCGATTAAAATAACTTTATTATACATCATTTACCTCCTATCTATTTATTCGAAAAAATTTCAAAAAATGGAGGTGGCAAACCAAAATCAAAAAATCTAGGATTCAAAAAATCCTAGATTCTTCTCTTTATTCATGCCAGTGACGAGCAGGATCAAATGGTGTTCCTGCTACTTCTGCGTCATCCAATTCAATAATGCCTCGTTTTTGAGGAGCATTTGGCAAGTGCAATTCGCGAGGACTGCACATCATGCCATAACTTTTTTCACCACGAAGTGCTCCTGGGAAAATCAAGCTACCATCCGGCATCATGGCACCTGGAAGAGCGACAATGGTCTTTAGACCCACCCGCGCATTTGGAGCCCCTGCTACGATCTGAACTGTCTTATCTGCTCCAACTGCTACTTGGCAGATATTCAAGTGGTCACTATCTGGATGGGCCACCATTTCAAGGATTTCTCCCACCACAAATTTTGGTTCCCGATCATTGACCAAGCGTTCTGTGAAGCCTTCTGCTTCCAATTCTTGATTCAAACGAGCCACTTGCTCATCTGTCAAAAAGACTTGGCCCTTGCCTTCGATGGCGAAGAAAGATGAGGCATCAAAAATATTCCAGGCAACCGTTTCTTGGTTGTCCTCACGGTAAACGCGAGCCACCGTTCCTTTTCTCTCCACCGCTAGCTTTGCTTCCCCACTGTTTTTCAAGGTCAGCATCAATACATCGCCGACTTGTTCTTTGTTGTATGTTACAATCATGTTCTTCTCCTATTTTAATCCTGCTAAGAATGCTGTAATCTGGGCTTTAGTTTTCCGATCCCGATTGACAAACCGTCCGATTTCCTTATCCTTTTCCAGAACCACCAAACTAGGGATCCCATAAACATCCCAGACTTTCGCCAGATCCATATAGGCATCTCGGTCAATTAAGATAAAGGTAAATTCGGGATTTTCAGCCTCAATCTCCGGCAAAAAAGGCTTGAGATAACGGCAATCCCCACACCAGTCCGCTGAAAAGACAAAGACTTTCTTGCCCTCTTGCTCTACATAAGAAGCAATTTCTTCTAGAGAATTTGGTGTAATCATAGTTTTTCCTCTTCGTACTGCAAAAGACCATCCTCATAGACAAAGCGGTAATGGCGCTCATCTTCAAAAATGACGCCTCCTACTAAACGCTCTTCACTAGACTCGTAGAGTTCCACATACAAGGTCGCAATCGTCCCCATAGCTTCCATTTGCTCCCGTACTTCTGCTACCAACTCTTCTTGAGTACGGAGACGCTTTTGATCTTTGGCAATTTTATAAACACCGGCCGCAAGAGCTCCTGCACTTGCTACAGCCAGACTAGACAAAATAATTTTTTTAGCTTTCATAGTGCCTATTGTAACACAAAATAAGCAGAGGGACAATGGTCTAGGCTGGATCTCCTCCTTCAGTTTTTCGGGACCGATTTCTATAATAACGCTACCATCCTTGTAGAAAAAGTGATAAAATAGCATCAGAAAGAAGGTAACCTATGACTGATTTATTTTCTAAAATCAAAGAAGTAACTGAAATCCCTGCCATCTCAGGTCATGAAGCTCCTGTACGGGATTATTTGCGCCAACAATTGACCCCTCATGTGGACGAAATCGTGACAGATGGTCTCGGTGGGATCTTTGGAGTCAAACACTCAACAGCTGCCGACGCTCCTCGTATCTTAGTAGCTGCCCACATGGACGAAGTTGGTTTTATGATCAGCGAAATCAAAGCTGACGGAACTTTCCGTGTTGTCCCAATCGGAGGTTGGAATCCGATGGTCGTCAGCAGCCAACGCTTCAAACTCTTTACACGTGATGGACGTGAATACCCTGCTATTTCCGGATCTGTTCCTCCACATTTGACACGTGGTACAGGTGGACCAACCGTACCTGCCATTAGCGACATCGTCTTTGATGCAGGCTTTAGTTCTAAAGCTGAAGCTGAGAGCTATGGCATCCGTCCTGGAGATACCTTGGTCCCAGATAGCTCTGCAATTCTCACTGCTAATGGTAAAAACGTCATTTCTAAAGCATGGGATAACCGCTACGGTGTCTTGATGGTCAGCGAATTAGCCAAGAGTCTTTCTGGACAAGCCTTAAACAACGAACTCTATGTAGGGGCTAACGTTCAAGAAGAAGTAGGACTTCGTGGTGCCCACACCTCAACTACTAAATTTGATCCTGAAATCTTCCTTGCTGTAGACTGTTCACCAGCAGCGGATGTCTTTGGGGACCAGGGCGCGATTGGTGAAGGAACACTGCTTCGCTTCTACGATCCAGGTCACATCATGCTACCAAATATGAAAGACTTCTTGCTCACAACTGCTGAGGAAGCGGGCATTAAATTCCAATACTATTGTGCCAAAGGTGGTACCGATGCAGGTGCAGCACACTTGAAGAACGGCGGAGTCCCATCAACAACCATCGGTGTCTGCGCACGTTACATCCACTCACACCAAACCCTCTATGCCATGGATGATTTCTTGCAAGCGCAAGCCTTCTTGCAAGCATTGGTTAAGAAATTGGATCGTTCTACAGTTGATCTGATCAAACACTATTAAGCAAATCCTATCTGAAGCCCCTTAAGGGGCTTCAGATAGAGGATAAAATCCTCTTAAAAACTTTCCTTAGGTCCAAAACTCCCAAGTGCTAGAAACAAGTTTGTTTCTAGCACTTTTCTCACAGCGGAAAGTTTAAGTGCACACTGCGATAACCTTAATAGATTACCTCATTTTATTTGTTTAGCATCACTTAGGTCATTTTATGAAAAAAATATGCCTGAACAATCAAATTCTATGATGTCTAACCTTATCTTAGGAAAGTATCTTAGAATATTTTATCTTCCATCTGTTTTCTGATATAATATGAAAGAATGAAATGGTAAGGAACTGAACACTCATCCTTGGTTCCGTGTAGCAGGCCCTTCCCTTATATACAGGAGTTTTACATGAAAAAACAAGCTTTTAGTTCTGAAAAGTATTTGAACTTGCAACGTGACCACATTATTGAGCGGATCAATCAATTCGATGGCAAGCTCTACCTTGAATTTGGTGGTAAGATGTTAGAAGACTTCCACGCTGCTCGTGTCCTCCCTGGATACGAACCAGACAATAAGATCAAGCTGCTCCAAGAATTGCGCGACCAGGTGGAAATTGTCATTGCCATCAACGCCAACAACATTGAGCACTCAAAAGCCCGTGGAGACCTAGGAATTTCTTATGACCAAGAAGTGCTACGTTTGATCGACAAATTCAATGAATTAGGGATCTTTGTGGGCTCTGTCGTGATCACCCAATATGCTGGACAAGCTGCAGCAGATGCCTTTCGCAAGCAACTGGATAAGAGCGGGATCGCCTCTTACCTCCACTATCCGATCAAGGGCTATCCGACCGATATGGACCATATCATCTCTCCTGAGGGGATGGGGAAAAATGACTACATCAAGACTAGCCGCAATTTGGTCGTTGTGACAGCTCCTGGACCTGGTTCTGGTAAGCTCGCAACTTGTATGTCCAATATGTACCATGACCAATTAAATGGAATCAAATCTGGTTATGCTAAGTTTGAAACCTTCCCAGTTTGGAATCTTCCTTTGCACCACCCAGTCAACTTGGCTTATGAAGCAGCGACTGCCGATCTAGACGATGTCAATATGATCGATCCCTTCCACCTCCAAACCTACGGGGAAACAACGGTCAACTACAACCGCGATATTGAAATCTTCCCTGTCTTGAAGCGCATGTTGGAACGCATCCTAGGAACCTCACCTTATGCTTCTCCAACAGACATGGGCGTCAACATGGTTGGCTTTGCCATTGTGGACAATGACGCTGCGATTGAAGCTTCCCAACAAGAAATCATCCGTCGCTATTACCAAACCATCTTGGATGTCAAAGCAGAGCGTGTCGGTGAAGGGGCTGTGAAGAAAATTGAGCTCTTGATGAATGATTTGGGGATTACACCAAATGACCGAAAAGTAACCGTCCTTGCCCGCCAAAAAGAAGAAGAAACAGGCGAGCCCGCCTTGGCCCTTGAATTGCCAAACGGCGAGATGGTAACTGGAAAAACATCTGATCTCTTTGGCCCAACCGCAGCCCTCTTAATCAATGCGATTAAGAAATTAGCGCATATTGACAAAGAAACCAAATTGATTGAGCCAGAATACGTGCAACCGATCCAAGGCCTGAAGATCAATCATTTGGGTAGCCGCAACCCTCGTCTTCACTCGAACGAGATCCTCATTGCCCTTGCCATTACGGCTATGACTAATGAAGACGCTAAGCTTGCTATGCAAGAATTAGGCAAGTTGAAAGGCAGCGAAGCCCATTCAACTGTTATGCTGACAGACGAAGACAAGAACGTCCTTCGCAAGCTCGGTATCAACGTCACCATGGACCCTGTCTACCAGTACGATCGCTTGTATCGTAAATAAATCAAGACAAACAAAAACAATCCCTGCTCAAGGGATTGTTGAGAGCGTAGATAAACGAATCTTTAATAAAATCTAATCAATTCTTTAAAAATTATACTCGCTATAGTTATTCAATCATATTCTGAAACTTTCCGCCGTGAGAAAAGTGCCTGAAACGACTCAGTTTCAGGCACTCGGAATGATTGAGACCTCAGGCTCAATCATTAGTCTTGGAACTTCGTAGAAGTTCGCAGACGTCCGTACTCACCTAAGGAAAGTTTTTTAAGAAGTCTTTGTCTTCAATTTGAACAATCCCTCGAGCAGGGATTGTTTTTTTATGAAGTAAAGAAGAGAGATTATTTGACGGCATCCCATAATTGGCGAATGGGCTTTCTTTGAACAGGGTCCACAAAATGAGGAGCAATTTCATTTAAAGATTCTAATACAAAGGCTCGTTCTGCCACATAAGGGTGCGGCAAGATCAAGCTAGGGCTGTAACAAATCGTGTCCTCCATATAAAGCAGATCTAAATCAATCACACGCGGTCCCCACTTGACCTCACGGACACGCCCCATTTCCTGCTCGATGGCAAGTAAGGTCTCTAGTAAATCCTCTGGGGTCATCCAGGTTTCAACCTCTGCTACCTGATTCAAAAAGGCATCTTGCTCCACTCCTCCCCAAGGTTCCGTTTCAATCCTTGTGGACGTTTGAAGAAGGTGAATGCCTCGATCCTTGATTTTTTCTAGCGCCGTCTCTAGTTGCAGTTGTTTATCTCCCATATTGGTACCAAGGCCAATAAAGGCTCGTTTTTTCTCTCGTTCGATTGTCACCGAACAAGTCTCGAGTGGCAAGGGAACAGGAGCCCAAGGTTTTTTCAACTCCAGACTAACTTTTTCTACAAAGGCATAGCTTTCGAAAATTTTTTGCACCAATTGAAAGGCAACCGTTTCAATCAGATCGATCTTTTCTGCCTGCATCCACTCGGTCAACTGTTCCGCTAAGATCCCGTAATGGATCGAAGCATCCAAATCTCCTGTGCGGGCTGCACGGGTCATCTCATAATCCACCCATAGGTCTAGGACAAAGCGTTGTCCCAATTCTTTTTCTGCCGGAAAAACACCATGATAGGCGTATATCTCTAAGTCCTTGATCCGTAATTGATCCACTCTCTTCACCTCTTATAGCCGGCCATTAGTGGCCCATGAGTTTATAGGCTTCATTTTTCAAGTCTTTATCTGTCGCAAGCAGTCCACGTGCAGCGGTTGTCACTGTTGCAGTCCCAGGTTTACGGACACCACGCATGTTCATACACATATGCTCTGCTTCTACCCAGACAAGGGCACCTTGCGCTCCAAGATATTCCATCAAGGCATCTGCGATTTCTACCGTCAATCGTTCCTGAATCTGTGGTTTTTTAGCATAAACTTCGACCGTACGAGCCAGTTTTGAAAGTCCAGCAACACGGCCATTTGGAATGTAGGCAATGTGCACTTTTCCATAAAACGGCAAAAAGTGATGCTCACACATGGAATGGAAGAAAATATCCTTCTCAACCACCATATTGTTATCAATGATTTCAAACGATTTAGACAGGTGCTCTTCTGCCGTCTGTCCTAGTCCTGAAAAGATTTCTTGGTACATCTTTGCAATGCGGGACGGGGTTTCTTGAAGCCCTTCACGGTTCTCATCTTCACCGACTGCCTCGATAATCATTTTTACTGCTTCTTCAATTTTCTTTGTATCCATATCATCTCCTAGTTGGATTTTTCTGTTTTTAATAAATAAGGTCGTACCTGGCTAAGGAAATAAAGCGATCCTGTTACAATGAGGAGCTCATCATCTCCAGTTTGCCAGTTTTGTAGAAATTCTTGCCAGTTGACTTCCTCCAGCTGATGGTTTTTCGCAGCAGCTCTTATCTCTTCTTGAGAATAAGCTCTTGGATCTTCAAAGGTCGTGAGGATCAAGCGACTATTTTCCAGTTCCTGCCACTGAATGAGCATCTCTTCTAAGGCTTTGGTCCGGATGCAAGTAAAAAGAATGGTCTTTTTTTGACTCGGGAACAGTTCTCGAAGACTTGCGATCAAAGGCGCAACGGCATGGGGGTTATGGGCCCCGTCCAGCAAGATCATGGTTTTTTGAGAGATCACTTCCATCCGACCAGGCCAGACAACCTGACGCAAAGCCTTATCTACCAACTCTTTTGACAAGAGTTCACGCCCTTCTCTTTCAAAAAGTACATCACAGATACTGATAGCAAGAGCTGCATTTCTGGCCTGGTGATGACCTAAGAGCGCTACTTGATAAGAAGCTTTTTCTCTTTTAGAACTGTGATAAGAAAAGGGTTGGCCCGATAGACAAGAGGCCTCTAGCTCAATTTGGTAATCTCTGTCATAGGCTGTTATCGGCGCCTGCTCTTGAATCGCAATGCCTTCAATGACTTGGCTGGCTTCTGCTTCTAATTTCCCTAGAACCAGAGGAATTCCTGGCTTAATGATACCTGCCTTTTCACGGGCAATGGAAGCCAGATCTGGCCCAAGAAGAGCAACATGGTCCAAGCCAATCGATGTGATCGCAGTCAGAACGGGCTGGCAGACGTTGGTACTGTCTAGTCGTCCCCCCATACCGACTTCCATAATCACATAATCCAGCTCCTCATTAGCAAAATAATCATAGGCGATCGCCGTCATCACTTCAAATTCCGTCAAACCTTGAAAGATGTCTCTTGATTCTTCAGCTTCCAAGAGCTGTTGGTAGCTATCCAGATAGGTTTGCAGGTCTTGATCGGAAATAGCTTCGCCATTAATGGTGATCTGGTCATTGTAATGGATCAGATAAGGAGAGGTAAAGACTCCAACGCGTAAACCTGCCTGCCTCAAAAGTTGGGACAAGGTAGCAATGGTAGAGCCCTTGCCATTGGTCCCCGCAACATGAATGACCCGACAGTCTAGGTGAGGATTTCCTCTCAACGCCAAGAGAGCTTCCATGCGCTCCAAGCCAAAATGTGGATCCTGCGAACGATAGGCTTCTAGCCAACGAAGATCCAACTGATGTTCTTTTGTCTTCATTTACTTGTATTGTTTTAAATTAGTATCTGCTGCCGCTTGGGCTTGGAAAATGGCTTGGCCCAGACTGGCTGCCATCTTGTGTAGGGGAATATCATGCACCCGCACCACTTCGACTCCTTGACTAGCTGCAATACTCGTCAAATGGCTCGAAGCCAGGTCCCGATTCCAAAAACCAGTCTCCGTTGCAGGATCTGTCTCAAATCCGGCTTCTTCAATAATATTGACCACAAAACGTTTGCGGGAGACCCCTAGAAAGATCGGATAACCTTTTTGGTGGATGGTTTCAAGCTCTTGCAACAAGAGTAAGTTCTCGCGCTTGGTCAAACCAAAGCCGATCCCAGGGTCTAGCATGATACGATCCATCTGAACACCAGCTTCTTTTGCGACCGCAAGCGAGCGGTCAAAGAAGGTCCACATCACGTCTTGAATCGGTTCTTGAGCCATTGTTTGAAGCTCTGCTTCTGTAAAAGCTGGTTCAAAACCAAAAGTTGGAAAAATAGTGGAACTTGGATGATGCGGTCTTGCCATCACTGGATTAAACATGAGCACTGCGCTGGCTTCATACTCTGCAACCACAGTAGCCATCTTAGAATCTCCAAGAAAACCAGTAATATCATTGACAATATCGGCTCCAGCTTCCAGCGCTGCCGCCGCCACCTGGGACTTCCAGGTATCCACTGAAATCAAGACATCACTTTCTTTCCGAATGGCTTCAATCACCGGAACTACGCGGTCAATCTCTTCTTGAATCTCCACATAATGACTACCAGGTCTGGTTGATTCTCCTCCGATATCCAGGATCTGAGCTCCTTCTTGGATCAGTTTTCTCGCCTGCTGCAAGGCTGCATCCACACTCGTATACTTACCGCCATCAGAAAATGAATCCGGAGTGACATTTAAGATCCCACAAAGAAGGGTCCCTTGGCCACTCAGCCATTTATTATCAATCATTTTCGTCCTCCTTTGATTCCCTTCCTACAGCATGATTGCGAACAAAAGAGGCTAGAACAAATGTTCTAAACCTCTGAGTTCATTCTCCATACGGATTGCTTATTTTTTCTGACCTTCTGTACGAAGATTCTGCATCAAAACTCATTGGTACCTACCATTTTATCATAATTTATCATGGAAGAAAACTCTCGATACCGGCAATAAACAAAGGAGGAGTACAGCCGGATAATAATAAGCTAGCGCATTCAAGGTCATATGGAGACAGATGCTATACTCGATCCGCTTGTAGCGATAAGCCACCCAAGTTAAGATCAAGGACATACCTCCGTATGCTACCCATTCCCCCAAGGTACTCGGTCCATGTAAGTAAGTAAAAAAGAGAGCACCAGCTAGGTAACCGATCGGTTCTGCTCCTCGAAAGATCAAACGAGGGATGATGGCCCGACAGAGCAGCTCTTCTAGAATCGGAGCGACAAGGATCACGACCATTCCCATAGCAAGAAAAGGAGCATGAGATTGCAGTTCATTTAGAGCTGCTTGATTTGCCGTCGTACCACCTGCCTCTTGTTTCAACAAGGGATAGGCGAGCAGGTTATTAGCCATCAATAAGAGAAGAAAAAGAAAA
>CABKMC010000004.1 GCA_902373455.1 uncultured Streptococcus sp. | reverse complement strand
TTCCCATTCGTCCGAGAACTTTCAAGGCTTCGATTTTTCCTTGTTCATCATGGTTATAGAAGATATAGCGTTTAGGATCGATGCGTTCGAGTCCAGCTTTAACCATATAGTTAAAGGTTTTCCCTGTAACCTTATCGACCTCTTTTCCTCCTCGAGGTCCTGTTCCTGCCAAGATAAGACGGTTGACCAAATTAGGTTTGATTCGGATCATTTCTTGGGCAATCATACCTCCCATAGAAAGACCTAGGAGATTGATTTTATCGTAACCAAGGGCATTTACAAAGTCAATTGTTTGCTCAGCCATTCCAGGAATCGTAGGAGCCACTTTTCCTTGACTAGCACCGACACCAGGAAGGTCGACCACAATCACATGGTGTTTTTCAGCAATCAAGTCCAAGAGTTTTGGATCCCAGTTGTCGAGGGTTGCTGCCAAATGGGCCAGCATCAGAAGAGGTAGTTTTGACTTGCCTTTGCTGAGTTCGCGATAGGCGATTTTGTTCCTGTCGACAGTGATGTATTGAGTTTTAGTTGTAAGATATGACATTGTCTTTTCCTTTTTATTTCTTAAAGCTGAGGACTGTTTTTCCACGCGAGCGACCATTAGCGACCTTATCTAAGGCGCTATTCACTTCTTCAAATGGATAGACTG
Organism: uncultured Streptococcus sp.; assembly: GCA_902373455.1. Classification (GTDB taxonomy): domain Bacteria; phylum Bacillota; class Bacilli; order Lactobacillales; family Streptococcaceae; genus Streptococcus. The sequence continues at coordinate 23,570 of CABKMC010000004.1, read as the reverse complement.
TATCGATAGATGGCATGATTTCTAATTTGCTAAAGAGGTCTGCTACCTCTTGTAATTGAGCACCATTGCTTTCTACAAAGATAAAATGGTAGTGAACGCCGTATTTGTCAGCCATTTTATCAAATTTGCGACCGGCTAGTCCAAGTAGGATCTGTTTCCATTTTGGCAGGTTCATCCGTTTGGCAAAGTCACCATTTGGCATAGCACGAAGCGACACAAGCTGACCACCTTTTTTTATGATAGACATTTGTTTTACAGTCTCAGCGCCACCAAGAGTATCAAGGACATAATCAACTTGGCTAACAGTTTTTGTATAATCCTCTGTTTTGTAATCGATAAAGCGGTCTGCTCCTAGCTTCAATACACGCTCAGCGCTATCTCCAGCCCCATTGGTAATGACTGTCAAACCTTTAGCCTTAGCAATCGGAATGGCCATACCGCCGACACCGCCTGTACCACCAGAGATAAAGATGGTTTTGCCAGCTTGAGCACCCATCAGTTCTAAGGCTTGCATAATAGTCAAGGCAGTCAAAGGCACAGTAGCCGCTTCCTCGTCAGACAGATAGTCTGGAACCTTGGCTAAGGCTTGGCTATCGACAGCTACGTATTCAGCAAAGGCGCCAATATGATCAAGTGGGAGACGCCCAAAGACACGGTCTCCAACTTTGAGATTTTTGACTTGTCTACCGGTCTCTTCAATGATACCGACCACTTCATTTCCAGCAGTTTGTGGGAGTTTGTAAGGGACGATCATCTTGACTTCTCCTCGGGAAATCATGTTATCGAGAGGATTAACACCAGCAGCGGTGACTTTGACCAAAACTTCTTTGTCTGTGATACTTGGTGTAGCGATTTCTGTGATGTTCAATATGATATTCTTTTTGTTGTATGATGTATGTTGTGCGGCTTTCATTGTCTTCTCTTTTCTATTTTTCCTGTATCCGATATAGATACAAGTATAGTCTTTTTAAAACTGATCTGCATGCAAATCAGTTTCGTTTTTGTTTGGCATCTTTATAAAGATTGTTAATGACATCTTCTAAGGTTTGCTGGGCTAGTTCCTTCTCAAGTTGAGCTTCAGCGCTAGCAAATAGTGGTGAAACTGCTCCTTGGATATGTTTCCCTACTGGACAATCCGGATTGCTATTTTGATGAACAGGAAATAAGCTGATGTGGCTGACTTCTTGTGTGGCAAAATAAATGTTAAGTAAGGTGATGTCCTTTGGAGATTTACTGAGTTGGTATCCCGTTTTCCCTTGATGAGACTGGATTAGTCCAGCATTTTTCAATAAAGCGATTACCTTTCGAATATAACTCGCATTGGTGCCAACGCTAGTTGCTAGTGCTTGAGAACTTAAGGTATCCTTGCTCTCACTAATCATGGTTAGGATGTGCAAGGCTACTGAAAATTTTGTATCCATATAAACTCCTTTGGATAACTTGTATCTGGTACAGGAGCAAGTATAACACAAATAAAAAGAAAAGCAAGACTTTTGCTTCACTTTTTTTAAAACGATCAAGCCATCAACACCATGAGTATCGGAATGACCACCATGGTAGCAAGGGTCGTCTCTGTCACCATGACCGCTGCGTAATCACTATCAGCTCCGTAGAGCCTAGCAACGACCGGGGCATTGGTCATCACTGGCATAGCGGACTGAATGATAAAGACCTGCTTCATCAAACTTGGTAGAGGCGCCCAGTAAACAATGGTCGCCATTAGGAGTGGAGCAACTACGAAGCGTCCTATTAGAATGAGGAGCTGATCTTTTCCCAGAACCAACTGCTTCACGCCTACATGAGATACCGACAAACCGATGAAAATCATGGATAAGGGGGTTGTTAAATTGCCCAGATACTGCAAATCACTGGCTAGAAATGCAGGGAGCTTTATCTGCAGCATCACCATGACTAGTCCTAAGATGAAGCCCATCAAAGGAGGTGAAAAGACTTTTTTCACACTCGTTTTGAGATCAAACTGAGCTTCTCCCTCACCGTCTCGCTGGATCAAGTAGGTCCCCAAGGTCCAGAAAAAGGTCGTATTACACATGTAATAGATCAAAACATAAGGAATACTGGCATCCCCGAAAAGGGCTTGGTTAATGGGGAGTCCCACGAAAATGGTATTGGAGTTAAAGAACATGGAAATAAAGAGGCCACGGCGGTCCTGTCTCACTGCAAAGATCGTAGCTACTGCTGTCGCTATTCCAAGTAAAACGACCATAGACAGGGCAGGAAACCGCAATGCTGGCAACATTTTTAGGAGGTCAGCCGCTGTAAAACGCTGTGTAATGGTATAGAGCATATAGCAAGGAAGAGCAATTTGAGTGACCAGTTTAGCGATCAGTCCACGTGACTTGTCATCAAACCAGCCTTTTTCACCAATGACAAAGCCCACTAAAATCATCCCTAGGATGACCAGGATCCCTGATATGCTCCTCAAAAAGATGTCCATATTTTCTCCTTTTACTTCTTTGAAATGAGAGTTCTTCTACAAGCTCTCAAAAACTACTCTAGTATATCACAAAAAGAGGTGGCGCAAAATGCCCAACCTCTTGTATTTTATTGATTGTTACTAGTAGCCTTTCTTGGCCGCCTTCGTCCATTGGTACCGACCAACCAGACTATTGATCAAGTAAATAAAGTATTTCCCTTGAATTTGAAGGCTTTTTCCCCACCAAAGATAGATGGAGAATACATTGGTCGCTGCCCAGAAAATCCACTGTTCGCGGTAGACAGCCGTCATCAAGAGTTGGCCGACACCATTGGTCGCATCTGTAACGGAATCCCGGAAAGGCCGATTGGCTCCAACTGATTGGTAAATATAGCCAAATACCAGCCACCAAATGGCACTGATCGACAAGTACTTGGTCCAGCCTACCGCATCCAGCTTACGAGCAACAAACTCTTGCTCTTCCTTTTTGAACTGGGCTTGGTAGATCAAAAAGTGTTAAAAATAAGACAGTAACCTCAGAATAGATACTGTCTTATCTCTTTTTTTACTTAAAGCCTTGATAGACTTGACAAATGGTAGAAAAGAACCGTGAGTTCTTGCCAGAAGCTGAAGTTAATCCTTCAACCTGGAAAACCCGCAGAGGTGACTTTTTCTATACATCTCGATTTTTCTGGCAATAATCATTAACCGATAAATATGTCTTTGAATCACCCAGCGACTCCGCTATGTCCATAATCCGCGGTGGTAGTAATCCCACTCTCTGGACAAGTTCGTGATCGCTGAACAATTCCCGTGGACTGCCGGCGAAGCCAAACTTCCCGTGTTCCATAACATACACCGACTCAAACTCGGCGGCGACCCAATCCATGTCATGGGTGATGGTCACAACTTGGTGGCCCGAATCAGCCAACTGATGGAAAATTGCGGTCAACTTGCGCCGGCTTTCCCAATCAAGCGACATCATCGGCTCATCAAATAAATAAATCGCCGGATCCACTGCCAAAACTGTGGCAACGCTCAACAGCTTGCGTTCCGACAATGACAGATCATATGGACTTTCAGCTGTTTTATCATCCAAGCCAACTCTTTTTAGAGCCGCTAAAGCCCGCCTCGTAATCGTATCGTGGTCATCCATGACCTGCGCGACACTCCACTCCACCTCTCGTTGAACGGTCGGGTTGAAAAGCTGATCGTCAGGATTCTGAAAAGTAATCCCAACCTTCAGTAACTTTTCGACTGGTTTAAGATCATTAAAATTTTCTCCATCGATCTTAATCACACCGGTTTGTGGTGTCAGCAAGCCCGTCAACAATTTGAAGAGCGTTGATTTGCCGGCACCATTTTGGCCGACAATCGCCACCATCGGATCGGCGAAGTGTTTGTCTTCAACATCCAAGCTAAAGGACCGTTCCGGATAAGTGAACGTCAGGTGGTTCAGTTCAATTGTGGACATAACAAGCCTCCTTCAGATCAGCGCCATTCACCGGATACCGGCCATCAGCCAAGTGCCAATCCATTTTTTGAGCAAGTTGCTGGATTGTCGGGGCTGGAATCTGCCAGTCAGCTGCCAAATGATTAAACACCTCACCCGGCCTGCCCTGGGCTACCATTTGACCCTCGTGCAGCACCCACACAACGTCGGCGACTTCGCACAAATCGTCAATTTCACTGGTGACAATGAAGACAGTCGTCTCTTTGACTTGGGCCAGCCATTGGAAAAATTGCCGGCGGCCAAGGGGATCCATCTGACTGGTCGGATCATCCATAATCAAAACAGCCGGATTAGCCACAATCGCCGTGGCAATTGCCAACCGCTGGATCTGACCACCGGAAAGGCTCTCGGGACGCAAATTCAGCTGTTCAATCAGCCCCAATTGCGTGGCAACTTCTTCAACCCGTTTTTGAATCAGTCCTTCAGCCATTCCCTGATTAATCAAGTCAAAGGCGATTTCATCGGCAACCGTTTCTGCCAACCCGCTTAGTTGGCCAGCTGGATTTTGCAGTACAACTCCATTCATGGCATTATAAACGGGCCAATTGTCGGACACTCGCTGGCCAAACATGTGCCAGTCGCCCTCAATCTCAGCAGACACAATTTTGGGAATGACCCCTGCCAGCACACGGCACAAAGTCGATTTGCCGGAGTGGCTATTCCCGATAATCCCAACCACCTGGCCGGTATGAACCTCCGCGTTAATCTGACGCAGTTGTGGTTGCTCAGTACCCGGATAACGGGTGGTCAAATTTTCAATTACAATCCGTTTATCTTCGTCCATATCTTCCACCCAATCAATAAAATTGCCAATCCAGTCAGACCAATGTGCAGCGTCCGCGACAGGCGATACACGCGCTGGGAGGTTCTGACAGTCCGGTTGGGATTATCAAAACCTCTCAGTTGGAGAGAAATCGACCGCGCCATCGATTGATCCAAGGTCTTAATCACCAATGGAATTAGAACCGGCAGGACTGACTTTAATTTCTGAATCAACGTTTTTTGCGGATTGGTTCCGCGAACTTTTTGTGCCTGCTGGATTTTCCTCATATTGCGCATCATTTCCGGCAAAATATAACACACCGACATCAGAACGTAGACGGTTTTATAAGACAATCCGGACAGTTCCAAATAGGCCGCGTTTTCTGAAATACTCGTGGTCACCATAAAAAAGCCACTGGTCAAAATAATCACCAATACTCGACAACCCAGAGTGGTGGCGTAAATCAGGCCTTCTTTGTAGAACGACACCCCAAGCACAGAAAACAGCACAGTTTGATTCCGACTGTAAAATAACCCTTGGATGATCAGCATGGTGCAAATCAGAAACAGACTGAATCCCAGCGCCTTAAAGATGGTAGAACTCAATTTGGAAAATAACAATAGCAGTGTTGCGACAAGAATTAATCCGGCCTGAAGCAATAAATTCATACTGGCAAAGCTCAACAACGTCATGTCCAAGATGAACAAGAGCTTAGTAATCGGATCGATCACCTGGTACCACTTGAGCTTGACCCGTGGCGCTCCAGAAATCAATGTTTGATCAGTCATCATTTATCACCGCTAAAGAAGTGCACCATCCGCTTCGGCAGCTGACGATAGATGAAGAATGCCAGGTAGGCCACGCAGACTTTATCCAAAATATCCAAGACAAACTCATCGGTAAATGAGGCCAGCCACACTGGTGCATGATTGGCGACCATTACCGCAAACAATGAGTCACCCCAAGCGATACCGGTCTGACCACCCCAAAAGATGACGTTGAGTGGCGTTGAAATGACAGCTGAAACGATGGCAATAATAATAGCAGAAACAAATACTCGTCGCGCTGACGAGAACCACCCATTGGCGTGCAAAACTCCGACAGCAATCCCAATTCCGATGCTGGTAATCGCATACACGGTTGAAATTGGCGATAAGGTCAGTCCATAGATCACGTTGTTGATGAAACCACTGATGGCACCGGCAACCGGCCCAGCCAACATGCTGGCAAGAAAGGTTCCCAAAGACCCCAGCCAAACGGGCAACTTTAACCCCTCCGCCAAGGCTTTAGCAACATAGTTAATCCCCACGGCAGCGGGAATCAAAGTCATGGTGGCAGCACTTAACTTAAATTTCCACATACTGGTACGATGAATCGGTTCTGTTTTCATAATCTTCTCCTTTTGTTTTTAAAGAGCCGTGTCTGTTTAGACTTTCGGACGCAACGCTCTATAGATTTTTATGGTTGAACTGCCTTCATTCTAGCAGAATCACCTTAGTCGACATCGGATCCTCTCCTTGAAAACACTTGTTCAACAGTTCACAATTAATCATACTCCCTTTCCATAAAATGTCAAGGATTTTTTAAAATTTTCTTGAAAATGTTCGGAAAATGGGTTTCAACTACTCCCCTAACCCTAATTGAAAGGGTTATCCCCCCCATCATCCGATCCTTTAAGGCCAGAAGAACAAAAACAAACACCATTTCTGGTGTTTGCTTCATTTTAGACTAGCTTATTTTTTCTTTTTCTTCAAAATATAAGCAGCGATACTTGCCAAAACAAAGGCTAAAACAAGGCTAATAATGGAGATCGTCGTACCCGTATTTGGTAAGAATCCTAAGATTTTGCCTGGTTTCTTCGGCTCTGGTTGGCTTGGTTTTTTAGGTTCAGGTTGACCCGGTTTCTTTGGTTCAGATGAACTTGGCGGAGTTGGTTGTTTCGGATTTTCTTTTGGAACATGTTTATTGGTAATCACCACATTTCCTTTTTCATCCTCAACCTTATTTGCTTCATAGCCTTTTGGAAGATCTACTTCTTCCACACGATAGCTGATCGCTTGGCCAGCTTTCTTTTCAGGCAACTTGCTGAAGGTATGAGTCCATTTATTGTCCGCTGACAATTCAACCGGCTCTCCTACTTTTTCATCATTTGCATACAATTGAACCTTGATGGATTTTGGACGGAGGCCATCTTGGTCATTGGCATCATCCCACTTCTTAGTGACTTTCATCTCTGTAAGAGCTGGTTCATGCGTGTTGGTCAAGACAACATTAGCCTTGTCCTTATCATTTACCGTCACCTTGTAACCATCTGGGACAGTAACTTCTTTAACCGTATAAGTAATGGCTTTTCCAGTTGCCTTGGCATCAAGGTTTTCAAATGCACCTTTCCAATCATTCGCTGCAGAAAGTTCTAATACTTGGTCAGTAGGAACGCCATCTTTGTACAATTGAACTTGAATGCTGGCTGGGCGTAGACCATCTTGGTTATCAGCATCTTCCCACTTCTTGCTCACTTCTACTTTGGTCTTTTCTGGAGCGTGCGTATTGGTTACGACTACTTGGCCTGGATTCGTTGCTTCGACGGCTTGTGTGTAGCCTTCTGGGACATCGATTTCTTTGACGGTATAGTTGATAACTTGGCCAGCTTTCTTCTCGTCTAGGTTTGAGAAGGTATGGGTCCATTTGTTATCTGCTGACAATTCAACAGCTTGACCAACTTTTTCATCACCAGCATACAATTGAACCTTAATCGTTTTTGGACGGAGGCCATCTTGGTTATTGGCATCTTCCCAGTTTTTGGTAACGGTGAGGCTTGTCTTACCTGGTTTGTAGCTATTGGTGATCGTTGTTCCATCAATCTTAGTGGTGTAATTATCCACCTTGTCTTCTGTCACTGTGTAGACAACTTTTTGGCCATCTTTGTAGACTGGTAGGTCTGTGAAAGTATGCGTCCATTCATTTCCTTGACCAGCAAGATCGATTGATTGCACTTCTTTTCCATTGGCTAAGAGGTGAACTTTGATAGTTGTAGGTCGAAGACCGTCTTGGTTATCAGCATCATCCCAGACTTTCTTGACGGTAACTGTCGTTGTCTCAGGAGTGCGTTTATTGGTTATGGTTGCTTTTCCATCAGTGAAGCTGGCTTCTTCTGTATCAACTGTATAATGAGTCGGTACTTTCACTTCTTTGACCGTATAGGTATTGAGCTTGCCATTGCTGTCTTTATCTGGAAGGTTCGTAAAGTGAGCTTTCCAGTCTGTTGCAGCCGAGACCGTGACTGGTTTTCCTTCCGCTTTTCCATTCTTATAGAGTTGGAATTCGACACTTTCTGGGCGAAGCCCTTCTTGGTTGTCTTGGTCATCCCAAACTTTTGAAGCTTCAAGATCGATATACTTGATATCTGCTTCATTCGCGATTTCTAGAGGAAGAGCTTTTGAGCCGACAGCTTTTCCATCCACCGTGACGTGGTAGATTTGCTTGTCTGCATCATAGGTCACAACCACTGCATGTTCTGTTTCATCCAACTTGTAATTTGCAGGTGCCTGTGTTTCTTTGAGCGTATAGGTTCCTTCTGTCAAGGTACTGAATGAAAGTTCTCCATTCTTATCAGAAGTTGCCGTCGCAACAACAGCTCCATTAGCATCTGTTAAGGTAAATTCAGCACCTTCAAGGACTTTCTTCGGATTGTCCTTATCCACTTTCTTGACTTGGAAAGCAGCTGAGAAGATTTGTGCAGTTACGGTATTGGACTCACGGTTTCCTTCGTGGCCTTTAGCCTTGTATCCAAATTGGTTATGGGCTTGGACTACACCGGAACGTCCACCGTTGTCTTCGTTATCTTTGGTACGTTTTTGCATCAAGTCTTTGACGTCGTTTGTCAACTCCGTTGGGTTAACAACTGGGACACCAAAGTTTGCTTCACTACGGGCTGGGATCGTCGTTCCTTTATCCGCCACAAACTTGATACCCGTCACTTGACTGTAATCTGCTACAGCTGTCGTCCAGATATCCTTATCTGCAGCCTGCTCCATGGTGTCACTTGTGACACTAGGATCTGTCGTGTAGTAGACTGTCCAGCCTTCAGGAGCAGCTATAGGTCCACGGAGGCTAACCGTATATTCAGTCAAACGATTTGAACCATCTAGGGTATTGACATCGTGTACTTTTGGTAGAGCATCGTAAACAACTCCGTCTTCGACTGGCTTATCTGTATTATTTTTAATGGTGATCTTGTAGTTAAAGGTTTCACCAGGCTTGAAGGTACGAGTAACAGTAGATGCATCGGATAGATCATCATTTTTAGCGATGTATTTGCGGGCATAGATCCCTTCAGCTGCGACAATTGTATAGTTTGATTGAGCATAAGGAATCTTATCCGTTGTTGATCCATTCCCGTTTAGGTCATACACGTCTTCGGTAACTCGATCAGGGTTGGCATTTTCAAGATCGTGGATTCCGTCTCCTGCCACATATACTTTATTGGTGAAGGTTCCACCGTCATCTTTTCCTTTTAAATCGGCCACGATAAACGGTAAACGCACACGATTAAGATCCATAAGAGAAGCTTTAATAAACTCTTTTTGGTCCAAATGCATCACAATAGCGGTTCGACCTGAATTGTGGTAATTTTCAATAACCTCGTAGCTCTTAAGGAATTTCATACCTTTTTCACTAGAGGCAAGGTTTCTCTCAAAATCTTTAAAATCGACTTTAAGGGTATTCGGATCATAAAGATCAATAATCCGTAGGTCTCCATAATTCTTATCAGGATCTAAAACTACTTTGGTTGCCATCAAACCAAAACGAATATTTTGTCCATCAGTATAGCGAACATCATTGTAATCAGTCGTTTTTGCAATTTCAAAGCTTTCCTTCATAGGAATCAGCTTAAAGCTCCAATCTGCTGACTGATCTTTGGCAACGTTTGACTGTGTTTTATAAGTCACACGGCCTGTATTCTTGTAAACATTTTTGGTCGCATCCGTTTCATCGTAACGCGTCTTTTCAGGATCCTTGAAGCTTGTATAGCTATTGAGGGTAATTCCCTGACCAGATTGAAGGACAAAATCATCCTTCATTTCCATCCGCCAGCCCACAACGGTTCCATACTTGGTCAAATCAATTAGACCGTTCCCGTCTTTATCTGCTTCTGACTGAATTTCTTTCGTACTACCATCTTCCATAGTCAGGATGATTCGTTTGACAATGGTATGGATTTGTTTCCCAATCCCATAGTTTCCTTCCATCAGGCGACTATAATCGATCCTGGTAAACTTCAAGCGAGGGTCCACAGTCTCATCGTAAAAAACAAAATTCTTCTGAGGTGAAGGGGTGTTATTATGAAATTTTAGAATCCACTTGTAATTAGCAGCCTTGTAGTCTGTTGAATCATAAACATCCCCATCAGCCCGTTTGGCAAAGCTTCCGGCTCCTTCAAGGTCACGTGAAGTCAAACGGAAAATAAGGGAATCTTCCGCAGTAATATCTGGTTCTCCCTCTCCACGGTTGGCAGGAATTCCTACGATGCTACCAGTATTGGTCAAATCCTTACTAAGAACGTCCTTGAGGGTTTGGTCTTTTTCTAAGACCAAATCAGGGAATTTCAAGTAGAGGTAACTTGTATCCTTGATTTTGGTCATAAATTCTTGGTGATAAGCTGCTGGATTGTCGTTTGCATCCGCCTTGAACGTCTTCGTAACGGTACCATCTCCATTGTCTACCCAGCCTTCAGACTTGGCTGTATCGAGAACAGCTGTGCGAGTCTTCCCACTCTTATCTGTATAGGTTGGTAACTTATCAGTGATCGTTGCTGATTCTAACTGACGGTATTGACCACCGTATTGACCACGCATTCCGTCCAATTGGAAGGCAAATGGAACAGAAGTTGGTGTTTCAATATAGTTCTTTCCATCCGCACCTTTGACAATACCTGGCATTGCTTCCGCATAGTCCTTAGACATGGCTTCGTTCAAGTTTTGGTTGATGTACTTGGTGAAACGATAATCGTTGTACTTAGGCTTCCAAATGATATCATTGAGCGCTGTTTCTTGCCCATTGATGTTCAAAGTTCCTGTGATATCTAGCGAGTAATTCGTCGGTGGATACCCGATTGTAAACTTCCCGATAAAAGGCAAGGTCAACACTTCTGATTTTTGGTAATTGCTAAAGTGAAGGGTGACTTGATAATCATCACCAACCTTTGTTACCGTTGGTTTATCATGCTCTGAGGCACTATTAAAGTCTGGAATGCTGACTTCTCTGAGGTACTTGCCTGGTACTTTCAAAGTAATCGCGACATCGTTAATGTCGGTTGTCAAATTTTTAGGGGTAATCTGGATATAGCCAGACATGGTATCCCCTGTAAAATAGGACATGCCACCTGGATGGTCTTGTTTGTCCCCATACAAGAGGGTAACATCCAAGGCCCCGTTATCTCCAACTGCTAGCTGGTTGGCATAGGCAGTTACAGCCCCTTGACCAATCTGGCCTAGCATCATGAGAATCGTTAAAATGGCAAAACCTTTTTTCAAAAAGTTTTTCCATAATAAACTAAGCTTTTTCATGTTTTATCTCCTTACTTTTGTTAGCCTTCCAAAAAGGCCCTCCCTTTAATTTTATCAATTATTTTTTAGAATATCTATTGCTTTTCAAATTAAATAATAAATATTCAATAATATAGACATTGTTTGCACTAATGTCTATATTATAAGCCACTATCTGGTAATGATTTCCCCACCTTGCTATTCAAGGGCAATCAAATGAAACATCTATAAATGAGGTGGAGCAGGCCTAACAATCCTTATCCACCCTTAATTTGTCCATACAAAAAATCTCAAACACAACTGTTTGAGGTTTGTACACCCTACTATTGGTTGGTTATTTCATCTAACTCTTCACCATTTGAAGGAATCTTTTGTTTTTCCCTTCTATCTCGTACCCACAGCATGGCCACTCCAAAGAGATGGCTTCCAAACAAGGCCACCACAAAAATCAGCTTGCCCCTATCGGGATAAGAAAGAGGGAGAGTTCGAAAGCCATAGCGCGCCAACTCGATAAAGATAGGATGGGAAAAGTAAAGGGCCATACTCATCTGTTTTAAATACTGTAGATCATAGGTTTTTAGAAAAGACGATCGCAGGCAAGCATTGATCAAATAGACCGTCACAAAAGGAAGGAGAAAGAAAAAGTTCTTATCGATTCCTTCATTTCGAAAAATGATCATACCTTCTAAACAGAAGAGTCCAAAGGCAAGAGCTACTTTTTGCCAACGGTGAACCCTAAAGCTTGGTGAATCAAAATGATCATACAGATAATAACCCATAAAGATAAAAATAGGCGTATAGAAGAGACCATTTCGCGCTGTGAAAAATAGGTTGCTATAGAGCTGGTAGCCTTTTAGAAGACTCGTGGTGTCCAGGTAAGCCGAATAGGTCTCGATCAAGCCCCAGCAATAGAGGAGCAAGGTGATCACCCCTGCCCAAACCATGCCCAAGCGTTTGACCAGTTGATTGACCAAAAACCAGCCCAGTAAAAAGGCTGGGATATACCAGAGTTGGTAACACATCCCCAGATAGACCAGAGCAATCAAGATTCCTGCTGGAAAGAGATAGATAGAGAGTTGGAGACTAGAAAAAAAGATCCAGGCATATGGTAAATAGACACAACTCCAAAATAGATAGGTTTTAACAATTTTGACCAGATAGGCCTTCATTTTCTTAGAATTCCCTAGGGATTGCTTGAGGAAAAAGCTGGCACAGACGATAAAAAATGGCACCGCTAACCGTCCAAGGATGCTCTTGAGTCCAAAATGCAGTGGTTCATAGGATGTTAAGCGACCACTATGCACCAAAATCACTGCAATCGCAAAGAGGTATTGAAACAGACTAATACTGGAAGTGTTATAGAGGGAATTCTTTTGCATGTTCCTACTCCTTGTAAAATGCAGATTCTATGGTTATTTTAGCATGAAAGGGAAGGCCAAGCAAGGAATCTTACATCCTTATCTACCTTTTTTCCTCTATTTTTGATATACTCAAAGCATGCATAAACAAACCATCATTGATTTTAAAGAGCTTGGTTTGCGCCACCTTTTCACCAAGCCCATAAAGGAATTAAAAACCAGAGACATCGACCAAGTAGAGGCACTTCTTAAAGAAGTGGAAACTTACCAGGAGGCTGGTTTTTATGCCGTTGGCTATGTCAGCTATGAGGCTGCTCCGGCTTTTGAGAAAAAATTAGCTGTCCATCCTGCACCCCTCATGGGAGAGTATCTGCTCTATTTTACTATCCACGAGGAGGTCGAAACCCTTCCTTTCCCAGAGGACTACGAGGCTGTGGACCTTCCAGCCAATTGGAAGGAAGAGGTCGAGGCTCCCGCCTACCAAGAAGCGATCAAGACCATCCATCACCACATCCGCCAGGGAGACACCTACCAAGTCAACTACACCGTCCAGCTTTCTCAAGAGCTAGAGACTGATCCTTTGGCCATCTACAACCGACTAGTGGTGGAGCAGAAGGCCCATTACAATGCCTTCATCCAGCACGATGATGTCGCCATCCTCTCCATTAGTCCTGAGCTCTTTTTTGAACAAGAAGATCGTCTATTGACCACGCGCCCTATGAAGGGAACGACTCGTCGTGGTCTCACCAACCAAGCGGATCTCAAAGAGGCAGCCTGGCTAGAAGCGGATCCCAAAAATCGAGCAGAAAACATGATGATTGTGGATCTCCTGCGCAATGACATGAATCGGATTTCGGAAATTGGAAGTGAGCAGGTGACCCGCCTCTGCCAAGTCGAGCAATACTCCACAGTTTGGCAGATGACGTCAACCATTGAAAGCCGCTTGCGACCCGAAGTCGATCTGGTCCAAGCCTTCCAAGCCCTCTTCCCTTGTGGATCGATCACAGGCGCACCGAAGATTTCTACTATGGAAATCATCCAAAAGACAGAGATTGCTCCTCGTGGAGTCTACTGCGGCACGATTGGCATCCTTCTTCCAAGAGGGAAACGGATTTTTAATGTGGCCATCCGGACTCTTCAAATGCAAGGTACCAAATCTATCTATGGCGTTGGTGGTGGCATCACTTGGGATAGTAAATGGGAAGGCGAATACCAGGAAACCAAACAAAAATCGGCTGTCCTCTACCGACAAGAGCCTCGATTTGAGCTTTTGACGACCGGTCGCATCCATCAAGGAGAGCTGACTTTCCTAGAGCAACACCTGACCCGTTTGAGAGAGGCCAGCCGCTACTTTGCCTATCCTTTTAATGAGCCAAAACTCCTGAACGACCTTCAAGAAGAGCTCACTCATTTGGATCCTAGCCTTGACTACCGTTGTCGCATTGCCTTGCAGAAAAACGGAAGCTTCCACCTAGTGATCACGGAGCTAACAGACTTGCCAGCTAGCTATCTGCAGGCCCAATTGACCGAACAAAAGATTGATCTAGCAACTCCGTTTACCTATTTCAAGACTAGCCAGAGAAATCATCTAGCCGCTAACCATCGCGAGCAGATCTTCTATCTGCCAAACGGAAGCTTGCTAGAGACGACCATTGGCAATCTCATCCTAGAGATCGAGGGCAAGCTCTATACCCCACCAGCTTATCTCCCATTATTAGACGGCATCTACCGGCGCCATCTTCTTGAGACCCAGCAGGTGGAAGAAAAACTCTTGACGCTGAAGGATTTAAAAAACGCCGATCGTATTTATGCCTGCAATGCTCTTCGTGGTCTCTACGAACTCGATTTTCAAAGAAAGGATTCCTAATGAAACTGATTTTTTTACATGGACTAGGGCAGGATGTCCTCTCTTGGCAAGGAGTCCAATATGCCCTTTCACCCATGCACTCCAAAACTTTTGATATTTTCTCTCATCCAAGCGAAAGCTATCAGGAAGTCAAAGAAAGGTTGATGGGGCGCCTCCAGCAGGAGAGCGAGCCCTTTATTCTGGTAGGACTCTCACTAGGTGGTGTCCTCGCACTTGATCTCTCTGAACAAGACTTTCCACAACTCAAGGGCTTGGTCCTTGCAGGGACACAATACAAACTCACCAACAATCCCCTCTATCGGCTCCAGATTCTCCTCTTTCGTCTGCTTCCCAAGCATGTCTTTGAAAAGCAAGATGCCAATAAACAACAGATGCTTCAAATCTTGACCGAATTAAAAGGACTCAATCTAACCGATACTGCTAAAGCTTGCTCTCTTCCTAGCTTGGTGATTTGTGGCAGCAAAGATTGGGCCAATCAGTCTTCTTCTAAGAAGTTGGCAAAACTCCTGCCCAAAGGTCGCTATCAAGAAATCGCAGACGGAGGCCATCTACTCAATACAGAGAAACCCTATGAACTCTCACAAGCCATCAAAGAGTTTGTCGCTGGATTTTAAAATGTACAGGCTAGCTTAAAAAACAGTTCCTCTTAATGTAGATAAAGTATTATTTCATGTTACATAACTTAAAAAATCAAGAAATTTAAAGAAATGTTTATTTTTTAAAGTTACTCATGAATACCTTGAGGCTTCCCGCCGTGAGAAAAGTGCCTGAAACAATTGTGTTTCAGGCACTCGGGAGTTTTGGAACCTTAGGTCCAAAACTAAGTCATGGAACTTCTTCGAAGTTCGCTGACGTCCGTACTCACCTAAGGAAAGCCTCTAAGAAAACTTATTCTTAAAGTCACGGCTAACTTTTAAAAGGTTAGTCGTTTTTTTTAGAAATATTTTAGAATTACTTGATAGTTATTTGAAAAGCAAGCTGTATACTAAGAGTGTAAAGAAAACAACTAGTCATTTGGACGAAGGAGAAAACCATGGAAAAAGTATTAGAAATTTCCCATTTGAGTAAAAAGTTCGGTCAACAATACGCCTTAAATGATGTGAATCTAACCATTCGCAAAGGCGACGTCTACGGCCTCATCGGTAAGAACGGGGCTGGGAAAACCACCCTCATCAAGGTCATCACCCAACTGATTCAAGAAACGGACGGAAGCGTCTCCCTCTTCGCTTCCACGAATCGCTCTCAGTGGACACAAGCCCTGAAACGGGTCGGATCTGTCATTGAAAGCCCTGTGGCTCACAAGCATATGACCGCTTATCAAAACCTAGTCTACTATTGCAAGGCACGCCATATCCCCAATCCCGACCAGGTCATCAAAGAAACCTTGAACTATGTCGGCCTGAATAATACGGGTAAGAAGAAATTCCGTGATTTTTCACTAGGGATGAAACAACGGTTGGGAATTGCCATCGCGCTCATTGCCAAGCCCGACTTCCTCATTCTAGATGAACCTATCAATGGCCTTGATCCGGTCGGAATCAAGGAGTTCCGTCAGATGATCAAGCGTCTCAACGACGAACTCGGCATGACCATCCTCATTTCCAGTCACATCCTCTCTGAACTCTATCTGGTTGCCAATCGTTTTGGCATTGTCGACCAAGGACGCCTAATCAAAGAAATTAGCAAGGCTGAATTCGAGGAGCAAGGCGAAGACTACATCATCCTCAAGACCAGCCAGCTAGCCCTTGCGAGTCAACTGATTCAAGATCAACTCCATCACCGTATCAAAGTCATCGATAAGGATGGTGAAATCCATATTTTCGGACAAACTCACGATATTAAAGTCATTGTCAAAGCTCTCGTTCAAGCAGATATTGATGTGGACGAAATCTACTATGCCCGCCAAGATTTGGAGAAATTCTTTACGGACTTGGTAGACTAGTCAACCCACCGTCTTGCATTACTTATCCCACACATTTCATTTAGGAGATTTATCATGTTGCATACCATTCAAGCAGATTTTTATAGACTTTTTCGCTCCAAAGGTTTTTGGATTACAGAAGCCATTCTCGTACTCAACATCCTGTCTGGAGTCATTTTTGGTGCTACCGGTCACGTCGGTGTCAATACGGAATCCAAATTACCCCAAGTGACAGAAGTTTGGACGGGCTTTAAAGCCTTGACTAACTACTCCGCCAGTATCAGTGTGACTATCCTCTTTACCATTATTGTCATCACCTTGGTTCTAGGAACAGACTTAACACAAAACTTATACAAGAATAGTCTGGCCTACGGCGTTTCGCGCACCAGCTACTACTTTGCCAAAAGTGCAGTTGTCCTGACCATTGCTCTCTTCCAATTCCTTGTTTCTTATGGTCTTGTCTTCTTGCTCGCGAGCCTCTACAATGGAATCGGGACCATGCCTGAGCACTTCCTCGCTCATTTTGGACTAACCGTGCTGATTCAGTTTCTTTCCACCCTGGCTTGGGTCAGCATCATTACTTTCCTCCTTTACGCTAGTCAATCCATCACCTTGGCCTTCGTTGGCTACTTCATTGGAAATATCTTCTTAAGCCTTCCTGCGCTCTTCTTTAAAGATATTGATCTTCTCCACTATCTAAACTTGGAATTCCAATATTCCATGGTCCAAAGTACGACAGCAACAAACAACACCCTATCGATCGCTCTTGGCTTCATCCTTGTTTTCGGCTTCCTAGGACTCGCTACCTTTAAACACAAAGATTTATAAAAAAAAAGGCTTGAGCACTGCTCAAGCCTTTTTTCTTAGTGTAATGGTCAAGATAAACCAGTCTGCCTCTGTCGCCAGTTGCAAGTCTCCCCCTAAGATCTCTACAAAATTTTGAATAATGTAGAGACCCAAGCCAGAAGACTCTTCTGTATCCGATAGATTTTCGGAGTAGAATCGACTAGCCAGTTGGTCTAAGTGCTGAATCGGTTGTTGCACAATATTGCACAGCTCGACCCGAATCGTGTCCGCGTCCGACATCAGGGTCAAACGTGCCTGCTCCTTCCCATGCTTGAGGACATTGCTGAGCATATTTTGCAAGAGGCGCTCCCAGAGCTCGGGATCGGTAGCATAATGAAGATGCTCTTCTAGCTCCACCTCTAAGACAATCCCCGCCTCAGACAAGCTGTCATAATACTGGAATAACTGCTGGGTTAGTACTTGGCTGAGATTGACGTCTGAAAGCCGAGGCTGGATGGCTCCCTCCATCAAGCGTCTGTACTCCAAGAGAGATTCCAAGCGTTTTGAGACGACTTGAAGATTGGAAGCAATTTTCTTCAGCTTTTCCTCTTCTTGCGTCCCTCCTTTAATGATTTGTTGGGTATAGCCCGAAGCAATGGTCAAAGGTGTCCGGATATCGTGAGCAATATTACTGATGGCCATATCCAAGGTCTTCTTTTCTTGAAAGGCAATCCGATTGGTCCGCTCGATCTGATCAAAGAGATCACTGACCTGCTTGGTCAAGGCGACCAATTCTCTTTTTGAGACCTGAGAGGTCAACCGTACCCCACTCCCATTTTGGAGCTTCTGTTGAATTTGCTCCTGCAAATCTTTGAGAGCAGAGAGTAGACGAAGGTAGCCCAATCCCAAGAGAAGGACAAGGACGACTAGAACTAGAACCAATCCCCACATTACTGGTCTCCTTTCAAGCGAACACCCAAGCCCCATACGGTTTCAATATAGTCCTCATTAGGATCGAGCTGAGCAATTTTCTTTCGGAGGTTGCTCAACTGGGCATTGAGCGTATTGTCTCCAGGCAGATAAACTTCTTCCCAGACCGCTTCATACAACTCTTCTTTGGTAAAAATCTTCTTTGGATGCGCCAACAAAGTCTCAAAAATTTGAAATTCTTTTTTGCCCAAACGAAGCGTCTGTTCTCCAGACTCCAGTTCAAAGCTTTCTGGGTTCAGAACCAGATTTTTAAAAGTCAGCTTTTTCGATGATGGAGGTTCCTGTGCCGGAGTGTTGTTATTTCTCAGCTGCACCGTCACCCGAGCCGCCACTTCATCCAGATTAAAGGGCTTGACAATATAATCATTGGCACCTGCAAGGAGGTATTGGCTAATGAGGTGTTTATCCCCAAGAGCGGTCATCATGATGACCGGCACCTGACTCTGCAAACGGATCTCCTCCAAGACCTGGTCGCCATTTTTCCCAGGAAGCATGATATCGAGAAGGACCAAATCAATAGCTTCTTGCTGGAAGAGCCGCAGCCCTTCTGTACCTGAAAAAGCCTGAAGGACCTCATGGTCTTCACTTAAGAGACTGTATAAAATTTCTTGGATATCATTATTATCCTCGATTAATAAAACACGTGCCACTTGCCTCACTCCTTTTTCCTTTGAACTCCAAATCATTTCTATTCCTCTAGCCTATCAAATAAAGGGACCTTCGTCAATGAAAATCTGATAAAATCCTATAGTCCCCCTGCAAATCTGCATGTTAGGTCATCACAAGATGAACTTGACGATCCTTTCTTTCAAAAGGTATAATAGGACCAATGACACAATAGGGAGAATCATCTATGAAAAAAAATGCCAAAACTAAAATCAGCCTTGTATCCATCCTCGTCATCCTAGGCGTTGCTGCAAGAATGATGCGAGTCATCCACCGCCAGCAAATCAGGGAGCAAAACAGACAAACCATTCAAACGACTAAAAAGGTTGCAGAGTTTCAGAAAACACTAGACGAGGAAGAAACGAAGAAACGGAACGAAACCTTCAACAAGATTTATAATGAATCCCTTGTTCGGAATAAGTTTGAGCATTGGCAAAAAGTCGATGAACTTCATGGTTTGGGGCAAAGAACTGGGCAATTTTATATCTATAACTTTGAAAAAAAAGAAGAGATTCTCTTAGAGAATACTGATCAAGCATTTGTTCTACCTATTCGAGACAAGAGTGATAACGTCACATTTCAGGCTATCTTTGCCCACAAGGACGGTCAGTGGCACATCATGAAACCAGACGGAAGTTCGCAGTTGCAACTAGGAGAAGCCAACATTACCGCTGAATCTAAGTTTGTCATCGAGAACAATGTCTTAGATTACGACCAGTAAATCAGTAAGGAATTGGCTTAGCTACATACAAAAAGCTTAGGACTTCAACTTGTGGTTGGAATTCTAAGCTTTTTAGTTTGCTGCCAGAGAGTCATCCAGAAGATGGTTTAGCTCTAGAGGAGACTTTTATTTAACAGAGGCTCCATTTGTCGCAATGACTTCTTTGTACCAATAGAAGGATTTCTTCCGTGAGCGGGCTAAAGTTCCTTTTCCTTCATTGTCCCTATCCACATAGATAAAGCCATAGCGCTTCTTCATTTCTCCAGTCCCGGCAGAGACCAGGTCAATACAGCCCCAAGTCGTATAGCCCCAGAGGACAACACCATCCTCGTTAATGGCATCTCGTATGGCCTTGACATGGGCAGCCAGATAGTCAATCCGGTAATCATCCTCAATCTCCCCTGCTTCATTTGGTGTATCAACTGCCCCTAATCCATTTTCCACGATAAACATCGGCTTTTGATAACGATCCCAGATGGTATTGAGGGTAATGCGGAGGCCAAGAGGATCAATCTGCCAACCCCATTCCGAGCTTTCTAGGTAGGGGTTCTTCAGAGAGGCAAAGATATTGCCCGCTGTCTTCTCCCTTTCAGCTGGATCCCCTGAAGCGACCCGACTAGCATAGTAGGAGAAGGAAATAAAGTCCACCGTATGCTCTTTCAATAATTGCAGGTCCTGCTCGGTAATCTCAACCGTAATTCCCTGACGCTCCCACTCTTTCTTAGCATAGTTTGGGTATTCCCCACGCGCCTGCACATCGATGAAGAAATAGTTCTTGCGGTCTTCTTCTAGACCAGCCCAGACATCTCGCGGAGCACAGGTATGGGGATAGTTTTGTCCTGCTGCCAGCATACAGCCGACCTTGTTGTTCGGATCAATCTCATGGGCAAGCTTGGTGGCAATGGCTGAAGCGACCAACTCATGGTGAGCTGCCTGGTATTTGACTTGCTCTTCATTCTCCCCTTCTTCAAAGCAAAGACCCGCTCCCATAAAAGGTGCATGAAGGATCATATTGATTTCATTAAAGGTCAGCCAGTAGTTGACCAAACCCTTATAGCGAGTGAAGAGGGTTCGGCAGAGACGTTCATAACATTCCAACATCTTGCGACTACGCCACCCTCCATACTCTGTAATCAAATGCATGGGGCAGTCAAAGTGGGTAATGGTCACCAAGGGTTCAATACCATACTTGTGGCACTCCTTAAAGAGGTCTTCATAGAACTGTAGACCCGCTTCATTCGGCTCCAGTTCATCCCCTTTCGGGAAGATCCGAGACCAGGCAATGGACAAGCGATAAGTTTTAAAGCCCATTTCCCCAAAGAGGGCAATGTCTTCCTTGTAGCGATGGTACATATCAATGCCATCTTTAGCCGGGTAAAAATAGCCCTCTTCAAAGTCGAACATCTTTTTCTGACCCGTAATAATCGCATGACGATCAGGCCCAATCGGTACCACATCCACATTGGCCAAGCCACGGCCATCTTCATTATAAGCTCCCTCACACTGGTTAGCAGCTGTCGCTCCACCCCAAAGGAAACCATCTGGAAATTGAAGTTTGTCGGTCATCTCTCTACCTCACTTGATTTGATAGTTCTATTATACCCCTCTCTAACCCAAAAGTCTTACAAGATCCTAGGAAAAACCGAACCTATTCTAAGGCAACTATCGCTTTCATGCAACACAAAAAGACCGGATGACTCCGATCTTTTAATAGTTCATATTCTGTTTTAAGAATCATTATGGTTAACTTCAAATGACTAAGCATCCTATTTCATACGATAAAAATCAATGACTAGACCAGCAGGGCCTTCAACTAATAAGGACTCTGTTCCCCAATCCGTTTCACAAGGACCGTGTAAAATCTCGACACCGATCTCTTTCAACCGTTTGTAGTTCTGCTCTACATCCTCAACCTCGATATGAAGAATGATTCCTGACTGAAAGTTTTCCAAAGGTATCAAATGATTTTGGGACAACATGAGACAGTGACTGCCAATCGTGAACTGAGCAAAACTATCATCAGCATAATCTGCCTTTTTATCCAAGATATGCTCCAAGTCAGCACAGACTTGGGGAACATTTGAAACGATGATATCTATTTGATTTAAATTCATTTACTATCTCCATAAAAAGACCGGATTACTCCGATCTTTTTAATTTCCATGAGAGGAATTATTTGATTGCGCGTGATTGCAATCCTTCTTCTTCCAAGAAGAGGCGGAATGGTACAAGCTCTTCAGCTTCGTATTTTTCCTTGAAGGCTTTGATTGCTTCTTCTGAGTGTTGTTTTGGATCCAACTCAAGTACTTCTACTGGAAGTGGACGGTGTTGTGTGATGCGGGCATCGATCACAACAGTTTTACCTTCTTTGTTCAATTTAACAGCTTCTGCAACAACTGCATCGATATCTTCGATACGGTCAACTGTAAACCCTACAGCACCTTGCGCTTCAGCAATTTTCGCATAGTCGGCATTAGGGAAGTCACAACCAAACAAGTGTTTGTTTGTGTCTTCGTATTTGTCCTTGATGAAGGCATATTTACCATTTGAGAAGACAACGTTGATAACTGGAAGGTCGTATTGAACGTTTGTGATAACGTCTGGGTAGCACATGTTGAATGCACCGTCACCCATGATGTTCCATACTTGGCGATCTGGATTGTCTTTCTTAGCAGCGATACCACCAGGAAGGGCAATACCCATTGTCGCAAAGAGTGGAGATGTACGCCACATGTTCTTAGGTGTCATGTGAAGGTGACGAGTAGATGTTTGAGTAGTGTCACCTACGTCGATTGAGTAGATAGCGTCTTGATCAGCATGTTTGTTGATTGCATTGTAAACTTGATACAATTGCAATTCACCCTCAGTTTTACCTTCGAGTTTGTTCATGTAATCACGCCAGTTTTGGTTGTTCTTCACGTTTGCACGCCACCATGGAGTAGACTCAACTGGGTTTACTTTATCAAGGATAGCTTTAGATGCTTGACCTGCATCACCAAGGATAGAAGCGTCAAGAGCGTGACGTTTACCAAGTTTGTAAGGGTCGATATCCACTTGGATGAATTTTTCAGTGTTTTTGAATGCTTCGTATACTTCAGCAAATGGGAAGTTTGAACCAAGGAAAAGAACTGTGTCTGCTTCAAAGACCACTTCGTTAGCTGGCTTCCAACCAACACGGTAAGCAGAACCCGTCAAACCTTCGTAGTTCCATTCGAAAGCTTCGAAGTTTTTACCAGTTGTGATGATTGGTGCTTTGATTTTACGTGACAATTCAGTAATCACTTCACCAGCTTTAACACCACCATAACCAGCGTAGATTACTGGGCGTTCAGCATTGTTCAAGATTTCAACAGCTTTGTCGATTTCAACTTCGTTCAAAGCAGGAGCGATGAATGAACGCTCGTATGAACCTGATCCATAGTATGAGTTTTCGTCGATTTCTTGGAAACCAAAGTTTACTGGAATTTCAACGACAGCTGGACCTTTTTTAGAAACGGCAGCACGGCAAGCTTCGTCAATCACTTTTGGCAATTGCTCTGCGTAAGCTACACGTTTGTTGTAAACAGCGATACCGTTGTACATTGGGTTTTGGTTCAATTCTTGGAAGGCATCCATGTTCAATTCGTTAACTGGACGTGATCCAAGGATAGCAAGGAATGGAGTGTTATCCATAGCTGCATCGTAAACACCGTTGATCAAATGAGTTGCACCAGGTCCACCTGAACCAACTGCAACACCGATAGATCCGCCAAATTTAGCTTGCATAACCGCTGCAAGAGCACCTGTTTCTTCATGGCGAACTTGCAAGAAACGGATATCTTTGTCCTCAGCCAAAGCGTCCATCAATGAGCTAAGTGTTCCTGATGGGATCCCGTAGATCGTGTCTACGCCCCATGTTTTCAATACGTTAAGCATTGCTGCAGATGCAGTAATTTTCCCTTGAGTCATTCTAACTCTCCTTTAAATCTATTTTGATCCTTTAAAATGCAGCATAGCGCTTCTACTT
>CABKMC010000003.1 GCA_902373455.1 uncultured Streptococcus sp. | reverse complement strand
GATTCTTTGTGTTCAAGTGTAATATTTACGCGCATGGTATCTCCCTTCTATTATTCAGCTGATGCAGCTTTAGCGATCTTACGTCCTTTGTAGTATCCTTTAAGTGATACACGGTGTGAACGTGAGTAATCTCCAGTTGCTTCGTCAAAGTTTACAGATGGAGCTGTTACTTTGTAGTGCGTACGACGTTTGTTTTTCTTCGCTTTTGATGTGCGACGTGCAGGTACTGCCATTTCGTTTTTCTCCTTTTAAGATATAAATTCAATTAGGTTTGATTTTCATCAACTGTAACAGTATAACAAAACTTTTTTGTAAAGTAAAGTTACTTGACAAAAAAATTGAAATTTTTGAAAGAAACTTTTCTGTTGTCTGTTTCTCCAAAGTCCATGCCTATCTTTGTGGCCTATTTTATGCTATAATAATAAAAAATACGATGAGAGGGAATCAGATGACAGAATTAGACAAACGCCATCGTAGTAGTGTCTACGATAGCATGGTAAAATCTCCCAACCGTGCCATGCTTCGCGCGACGGGAATGACCGATGAAAGTTTTGAAAAACCGATTGTCGGAGTGATTTCGACATGGGCGGAAAATACCCCTTGTAACATCCACCTTCATGATTTTGGAAAATTGGCCAAAGAAGGTGTGAAAGATGCAGGTGCTTGGCCGGTCCAATTTGGCACCATTACGGTTGCGGACGGGATCGCTATGGGGACACCAGGGATGCGTTTTTCTTTGACGTCTCGCGACATTATTGCAGATTCTATCGAAGCGGCTATGGGGGGTCACAACGTGGATGCCTTTGTAGCTATCGGGGGCTGTGATAAGAACATGCCTGGTTCCATGATTGCCATTGCCAATATGGATATCCCTGCGATTTTTGCCTATGGTGGGACTATTGCTCCGGGGAATCTCGATGGAAAAGATATCGACTTGGTGTCTGTTTTCGAAGGGATCGGGAAATGGAACCATGGTGATATGACCGCTGAAGAAGTGAAAGATCTTGAATGTAATGCCTGCCCTGGCCCTGGCGGCTGTGGTGGGATGTATACGGCTAACACCATGGCGACAGCGATTGAGGTCCTTGGGCTGAGCTTGCCCGGTTCCTCTTCTCACCCTGCTGAATCAGCTGATAAAAAGGCTGATATCGAAGAAGCAGGTCGTGCAGTTGTGAAGATGCTGGAGATGGGACTGAAACCATCTGACATCTTGACCCGTGAAGCCTTTGAAGATGCCATTACAGTGACCATGGCGCTTGGTGGTTCTACTAATGCGACCCTTCACTTGCTTGCGATCGCTCATGCGGCCAATGTGGACTTGACGCTGGAAGACTTCAACGATTTCCAAGAGCGTGTGCCCCACTTGGCGGACTTGAAACCTTCAGGGAAATATGTCTTCCAAGACCTTTACAATGTCGGTGGTGTGCCAGCTGTCATGAAATACCTTCTGAAGAATGGTTTCCTTCACGGGGATCGTATCACCTGTACTGGTAAAACAGTAGCTGAGAACTTGGAAGCCTTCGCTGATTTGACACCAGGTCAAAAAGTTATCATGCCACTTGAAAATCCGAAACGTGCAGATGGTCCATTGATCATCTTGAAAGGGAACTTGGCTCCTGAGGGGGCGGTTGCTAAAGTATCAGGTGTGAAGGTCCGCAACATCACGGGTCCTGCTAAGGTCTTTGACTCGGAAGAAGCTGCCATTGAAGCGGTTCTTTCGGATGAAATCGTGGATGGCGACGTTGTTGTTGTTCGTTTCGTTGGTCCTAAGGGTGGTCCTGGTATGCCGGAAATGCTGTCCTTGTCATCTATGATCGTTGGGAAAGGCCAAGGGGACAAGGTGGCCCTCTTGACAGACGGACGTTTCTCAGGTGGTACGTATGGTCTCGTTGTCGGACACATCGCACCTGAAGCTCAGGTCGGTGGCCCAATCGCTTACCTCCACACAGGGGACATGGTGACAGTTGACCAAGATACCAAAGAAATCACCATGCACGTTTCAGACGAAGAGTTAGCAAAACGTAAAGCTGAAACAACCTTGCCACCACTGTATAGCCGTGGGGTTCTGGGTAAATACGCCCATATCGTTTCTTCAGCATCACGTGGGGCAGTGACCGACTTCTGGAATATGGAACAGTCTGGTAAACAATAATTGCAAGGACGACTTTGTTCAAAGAGAGAGTGGGACAGAAATCGGTCATTCGTTAGAATTCGATTTCGTCGTCCCACCTCCGCACAGTTGAGTAGGGCTGTAAAAGCTGATGAAATCAGCGTAGTAGAGCCCACTCAACCACTGCGTCTTGCTCGACAATCCAAAAACAATTGAGAGGCTAGGACTTTTGTCCCAGCCTCTTTTTTTAGCTCAAAGTGGCTATTTTCAACCCTATCGCTGAATCGTATGAATATTACTTTTTGGGGGATTTGGGTGTATCATCTGTCATTTTTCTTGTAAATCCGTCTATAATTTGCTATAATTGTGACTAATCGAATCAATCCTTTAATACTGTCCAGAGAGGCAGGCAAGGAGCTATGGAAATGAAAGGCCTGGGAAGACCAGCCTATATTTTGTGTATCTCCTTGTTGTGGGGGATTTTTTTGTATATTGAAAAGTGGTTTGATAAAAAAGAAATCGCCGATGATGGAGCATGAAGCGCTCGCTTACAATTTGCTCATCGAAGGTAGACGTTTTTGTTCAGCCATAGCTTGTCGCATCTTAATTTTAGGAGGTTTTTACGATCGTGAATGACGTTAAATATGATGTGAATGATATGCCAAAACCTGGTTTATTGGTTGGTTTATCTTTCCAGCATTTGTTTGCCATGTTTGGGGCGACAGTGCTGGTACCAATTTTGGTCGGAATTGATCCTGCCATCGCCCTCTTCTCATCTGGTTTGGGAACCTTGGCTCACTTGACTGTGACCAAGTATAAGATTCCAGCCTACATGGGATCTAGTTTTGCTTATATTGCTGCTATGCAGATGTTGATGAAGTCAGATGGAATCGCAGCGGTTGCCCAAGGTGCCATGGCGGGTGGTTTGGTCTACTTGTTTGTAGCTCTGATTGTTAAGTATGCAGGTAAAGATTGGATTAATAAGGTCCTTCCACCAATCGTGGTTGGTCCCATTATCATGGTAATTGGTTTGAATCTTGCGGCGAATGCAGTCACTGATGCGACAACCTTAAATAAAAGCTATAGTGGTTATGCTCTATTGATTTCGATGGTGACCCTCTTTGCGGTTATCCTATTTAATATGTATGGCAAGAAGATTGTCGGTGTCGTCCCAATTTTACTTGGATTAATTGTGGGCTATATTTTCTCGGTGGCTCTTGGTTTGCTGACAGGACATAGTTTTGTCAATTTCTCAGAGGTCAGTGCGGCGCATTGGATTCAAGTTCCAAACTTTGACATTCCATTTGTGGATTATAGCTTTAAGCTCTATCCAAGTGCGATTTTAACCATGGCTCCGATTGCCTTTGTGACCATGACGGAACATTTTGGTCACCTAATGGTTTTAAATAGTTTGACGGAGCGTGATTACTTCAAGGATCCAGGGCTTGACCATACGCTTACTGGTGATGGCTTGGCACAGATTATTGCTGGATTCTTTGGAGCTCCTCCGGTAACTTCTTATGGGGAAAACATTGGGGTTATGGCCCTTAGTAAGGTCTACTCAGTTTACGTTATTTCAGGCGCAGCAGTGATTGCGGTTGTCATGAGCTTTATTGGGAAGCTATCAGCACTCTTACACTCTATTCCAACTCCTGTATTGGGAGGTTTGTCTATTGCCCTCTTTGGGGTTATCGCTGCTAGCGGTTTGAAAATTTTAGTTGAACATAAGATTGATTTTGATAATAAAAAGAATCTCTTGATTGCTAGTGTTATCTTGGTATCAGGGATCGGTGGTTTGATGATTGACCTCGGTGGTCTTCAAATCACGGGTGTGGCAACGTCAACCATTCTTGGGATTGTGTTGTATCAAATCCTTCCAGAACCAAAAGCTGATGAGGCTTAGTTTGTTCTGGTGTTGAAAAAGTTTTAATAGATTCAATCATCATAAAAAACGAGGAACAGACTCTGGTGGTAGAGCTGGTGTTCCTCGTTTTTTATTGTGGATCGGATTTCCGAAGAGGCCTTCCTTCATTAGTTGAATGTATTTTTTAAAAGGTAATGCTTATTATCGCGGTGGAAGGCCAAGGGCGATGCGCCCGTATCGGCTGATTCGTGTAATTTTCCAAGCGGGTGACCAAGTCACTTCAACCTTGACATCTTCGATCCCCTCAATTTCTTTTAGGCGAGCGACGATTTCGATCGGAAGGCTCTCAGCACAGCTACAAGCCGTATCGGTGAAGGTCATGACCACCTTGCAAGTGCCTGCTTCATCTAGATGGATCTCGTAAATCAGTCCTAGGTTATAGACATCTAACTCAACATCGGTATCAAATACAAGCTCCAATTTTTCGATTAACAACTTCTCTAGTGCAAGGGCACGGTCATTAATTTTGATATCCTCTCTCATCGCAAGATCCTTTCAGTGTAGTATGGCTTCCATTTTCTCATAATTCGGCTGATAAGGCAAGAAGAGAAAGATGTTTTGAACGTGTTGAACGAAGGAAATTCGGTCCAGCCTCCATTTCTCTTCGAATTTGTGGTAAAATAGAGGCAAAAGTAAGACAAAGGATGAAGGCTATGAAATTACAAAAACCAAAAGGGACCCAGGATATCCTTCCTGGCGATTCAGCGAAATGGCAATATGTAGAAGGCTTTGCACGCAAGGTCTTTGCGCGATACAATTATGATGAAATCCGCACACCGATCTTCGAACATTATGAAGTCATCAGCCGTTCAGTAGGGGATACGACGGATATCGTTACCAAAGAAATGTATGACTTCTATGACAAGGGAGACCGTCATATCACGCTTCGTCCAGAAGGAACAGCTCCTGTTGTCCGCTCGTATGTAGAAAATAAACTCTTTGCGCCTGAGGTACAAAAACCAAGTAAGTTTTATTACATAGGCCCAATGTTCCGCTATGAACGTCCTCAAGCAGGTCGTTTGCGTCAATTCCACCAAATTGGGGTAGAATGCTTTGGATCAAGCAATCCTGCAACGGATGTCGAAACCATTGCCATGGCAGCGCAATTCCTGAAAGAATTGGGAATTGACAATGTGACCTTGCACTTGAACACCTTGGGAAGCCCTGCCAGTCGTCAGGCTTATCGTCAAGCCTTGATCGACTACCTCTTGCCAATGAAGGATCAATTGTCTAAGGACAGCCAACGTCGCTTAGAAGAAAATCCGCTTCGTGTCTTGGATTCAAAAGAAAAAGAAGACAAGGCGGCGGTTGAACAGGCTCCTTCCATTCTAGACTATCTAGATGAAGAAAGCCAAGCGCATTTTGATGCGGTTCGTCGGATGTTAGAAGACTTGGGGGTAGCCTATGTCATCGATACCAATATGGTGCGTGGCTTGGATTACTACAACCACACGATTTTTGAGTTCATTACAGAAATTGAAGGCAATGAATTGACAGTCTGTGCGGGTGGTCGCTATGATGGTTTGGTGGAATACTTCGGTGGCCCTGCGACAGCTGGTTTTGGATTTGGTATCGGTGTGGAACGGATCCTTCTCGTTCTTGAAAAGAAAGGCATTGAATTACCGATCGAAACAGGCCTAGATGCCTATATCGCTGTCCTAGGAGATGAGGTTAATGAAGCGGCGCTTAGCTTGGTTCAAGCCCTTCGAATCCAAGGTTTCAAGGCAGAACGTGACTATCTTGGACGCAAGCTCAAGGCACAATTTAAGTCAGCAGATGTCTTTGCGGCCAAAGCCTTGATTACCTTAGGAAGTAGTGAAGTTGAGAGCGGTCAAGTCACTGTGAAAAATAACCAAACTCGTCAAGAAGTGACGGTAGCTCTTGAAAGCTTGAAGAAAGACTTCCCATCTGTCTTAGCAGAGTTGGGATTGGCCTAATCGAGCTTGAAGGACAAGTATAGACAAAATTTATCTGGGAGTAGGGGCAAAATGGTTGCTCCTGCTCTCTTTTATCTTGATTCTGTTTGCCGACCTTTGCCAAGATTTGGCGAAAAGCCGTTAAATTTTCTGACATTTATGATATAATGAGAAGACTACTAGTAAAGGAATGAAACAGTCATGACATTAGTTTATCAATCAACACGAGATGAAAAAAATACTGTAACAGCTAGTCAAGCCATCCTTCAAGGTTTGGCAACAGATGGCGGCTTGTTTACTCCGGTCTCTTATCCTCAAGTGGAGCTAGATTTTAACACCCTCAAAGACGCTTCTTACCAAGAAGTGGCTAAGCTTGTCTTGTCAGCCTTTTTGGACGACTTTACGGCAGAAGAATTGGACTACTGTATTTCTCATGCCTATGACAGCAAGTTTGATACGCCAGCCATTGCTCCGCTTGTCAAACTCGATGGTCAATACAACTTGGAACTTTTCCACGGTTCAACCATAGCCTTTAAGGATATGGCCTTGTCTATCTTGCCATACTTTATGACAACAGCAGCTAAAAAGCACGGTCTGGAAAATAAAATCGTCATCTTGACAGCGACATCCGGGGACACTGGTAAAGCTGCCATGGCAGGTTTTGCCGATGTTCCAGGTACTGAAATTATTGTTTTTTATCCAAAAGACGGTGTCAGCAAGGTCCAAGAGTTGCAAATGACGACTCAGACTGGGGACAATACTCATGTGATCGCTATTGATGGAAACTTTGACGATGCTCAAACCAATGTCAAACATATGTTCAACGATGTTGAACTACGTGAAAAATTGGCAGCCAACAAGATGCAATTCTCATCAGCCAACTCCATGAATATCGGCCGTTTGGTGCCTCAAATTGTTTATTACGTATATGCCTATGCGCAATTGGTGAAGACAGGTCAAATCACAGCGGGAGAAAAAGTCAACTTCACCGTTCCAACAGGGAACTTTGGAAATATCTTGGCAGCTTTCTATGCCAAACAAATCGGTCTTCCAGTTGGGAAATTGATCTGTGCCTCAAACGAGAACAATGTCTTGACAGACTTCTTCAAAACACGTGTCTATGATAAGAAACGCAGCTTCAAGGTGACCACTAGTCCATCGATGGATATCTTGGTCTCTTCAAACTTGGAACGTTTGATCTTCCACTTGGTAGGCAATGATGCCACAAAGACCAAAGAGTTGATGGAAAGTCTCGTTGCAACAGGTCAATACCAATTGTCCAACTTTGATGAAGAAATCTTAGATTTGTTTGCGGCTGCATACGCAGATGAAGCAGAAACTGCTGCAGAGATCAAGCGGGTCTATGAAGCGTCTGATTACATCGAAGACCCTCATACAGCCGTAGCATCAGCCGTTTACCAAAAATACCGGACCCAAACAGGGGATGCTGCTAAAACAGTCATTGCCTCTACAGCAAGTCCTTATAAATTCCCAGTTGTGGCAGTAGAAGCGGTGACGGGAGAGACAGGTCTAGGCGATTTCGAAGCCTTGGCCAAATTGCACACCCTCTCAGGTGTTCCTGTGCCACCGGCTGTAGACGGTCTTGAAACTGCGCCGGTTCGCCATCGTACAAGCGTAGCTGCTAAAGACATGCAAGCAGCCGTAGAAGAGTACTTGGGACTGTAATTCTCCCTATTAGAAAGATCAAAAGAGCCGTTTGGCTCTTTTATATACTCATGAATTCATACAAAAAAATCTTAAACATTGCCCTTCCTGCCATGGGTGAAAATTTCTTACAAATGCTGATGGGCATGGTGGACTCTTATTTAGTGGCTCACCTGGGCTTGATTGCCATTTCAGGTGTTTCCGTCGCAGGAAACATCATCACCATCTATCAGGCCATCTTTTTGGCACTGGGTGCGGCAGTTGCCAGTGTCATGTCCAAAAGTTTGGGTGAAAAAAATCAAGACCACATTGCCTACCATGCGACAGAGTCCCTAAAGGTGACCTTGTTGTTGAGTGCTCTCTTAGGAGGGGCTTCGCTGTTATTTGGACGTCAGATGATTTCGCTGTTGGGAACGGAAGCTGCAGTCGCCGAAAGTGGGGGGATTTACCTTTCCTTGGTCGGCGGGACCATTGTTCTCTTAGGATTGATGACGACCCTGGGCTCCTTGGTTCGGGTAGCCAACAATCCACGTATTCCCATGTATGTCAGCTTGTTGACCAATGTTTTAAATGCTCTATTCTCCTCTGTGGCTATTTTCCTTTTTGGTTGGGGCATTGTCGGAGCAGCTTTGGGGACTGTGCTAGCTCGTCTGGTTGGCGTTATCCTCTTGTGGCAAAAGGTCCAGTTACCCTTTGCTCCCCTTCGTTGGGGATTGGATCGTAAGCTCTTGAACCTAGCACTTCCAGCAGCTGGAGAGCGGCTGATGATGCGAGCTGGAGATGTGGTGATCATTGCGATCGTGGTTGCTTTTGGGACTGAGGCAGTCGCCGGAAATGCCATCGGAGAAACCTTGACCCAGTTTAACTACATGCCGGTGTTTGGAGTGGCTACAGCGACGGTCATGCTCGTAGCACGAAGCCTCGGTGAAGGGGATTTTGAGCAGATTGACCGCCTTCGAAAGCAGTCTTACTGGCTGTCCTTTGTATTGATGTTGCCCATTGCTCTGGGTATCTTTTTCGAGGGCACTCTTCTGACCCATCTCTACACACAAGATATGAAAGCGGTAGAAGCTAGCCTTTCGGTTGTCCTCTTTTCTTTGTTAGGAACACCCTTTACAGCAGGAACAGTCATCTATACTGCTGTTTGGCAAGGCTTGGGAAATGGGAAACTTCCATTTTATGCAACGACCATTGGCATGTGGGTCATTCGAATTGGAGCCGGTTATCTGCTTGGAGTAACCCTTGGCTTTGGCCTTCCAGGTGTCTGGACGGGGACGCTGCTGGACAATGGCTTTCGCTGGCTATTTTTGAGTCAGCTTTATAGACGAAAAGTAGGAGAGAGAAAATGACAAAACGAGCTTTTATTTGGGATTTGGATGGCACCTTGCTGGATTCCTATGATGCTATTCTGGCGGGTCTTGAGGAGACCTATGCATCTTATCAGCTTCCGTTTGACCGAGCGAGTATTAAAGACTATATCTTGAAGCATTCGGTTCAAGATCTTTTAGTAGCGGTGGCAGCAGAGTATCAACTGGATGTGACGGACTTAAATCATCGCCGAGCAGAAAGTCTAGCAGAGAAAAATGCCCAGGTCCTTCTGATGGAGGGGGCGCGTGATGTCCTGTCCTGGGCGAAGGATGCTGGGATAGAACAATTTGTCTATACCCATAAGGGAGAGAATGCCTTGGTCATCCTACGGGACTTGGGCTTAGAATCCTTTTTTTCAGAGATTTTGACCAGTCAAAGTGGTTTTGCCCGCAAGCCTAACCCAGAAGCAGCCAAGCATCTGATAGAGAAGTACGGGTTGCATCCGGGAAAGACCTACTATATTGGGGATCGGAGCCTGGATATTGACTTTGCAAGGAATAGCCAGATTCAGAGTATCAATTTCTTGACGTCTGACTATGAAGGTAATTATCAGGTGGAAAGTTTACTAGATATTCCAGCTATTTTAAACGCTGAAAAGAATCTGTAAAGAGATTGTTTTCATTTTGAAATAAAGTCGTAAGCTTTCTTTAAGAAATGTCCGCTATAATAGAACCATAAACAAAGACCTCCTAACTTTGTTTAGAAAAATCCTAAAACTTTTCTTTTTCATAATAATCTCCCTAAGAGTCGCCCAATCAGGCGGCTTTTTTTGTGCGAAAAAACAGTGCCAGCTTTTTTTCTTGCCAGGATAGAAGAAAAAGTTTATGATTGACTAATCAATTATTGATTTATCAAAAACGATTCGGAGAAGGAATATGGCAGAAATAAATGATTTACTCTACCAACTACGTTTGGCAGATCAATCGACCACACAACTCTTTGAAAAGCGACTAGGGATTAGCTTAACGCGTTACCAAATCTTGCAGTATCTATTAGAACAAGCACCTTGCAATCAGATCGCGGTTCAGGAACGCTTACAGATTGATCCAGCGGCTTTAACCCGGCATTTCAAAATTTTAGAAAAGGAAGGATTTGTCCATCGGAGTCGAAATCCAAAAAACCAGCGAGAAATCTTAATTCATTTGACGGATATGGCCTATAATCGTTTGGTCAAACATCCCCCTCGCTATCATGTGGCTGTGAAAGATCAGATGAGTCGCATTTTGACCACTCAAGAACAAGAGCAATTTTCATACTTGCTGGATAAATTAGTATCTGGTATTGAACAAATAACGATTGAATAAAAAGGAGAGCTACGATGTCATTACTGACGATTATTTTAGCAAGTCTTGCTGCACTGGAGCATTTATACATATTTTATTTGGAGAGTATCCGAACCACATCTGATACCACCAGTCGGGTTTTCAACATAGAGAAAGAAGAACTCGCTCGCCCATCTGTGACCTCTTTATTTAAGAATCAAGGAATCTACAATGCCTTGATCGGTGTCTTCCTCTTGTATGGATTGTTTGTGTCCAAAAATATTGAAGTCGTTACGATTTTTGTGCTCTTTATTATTGGAGCAGCGGCTTACGGTGCGATGACAGCCAATAAAAAGATTATCTTGACTCAAGGCGGTCCTGCAATTTTGACTTTGTTGAGTATCCTATTTTTGGGATAAAAAAGACGTTTCGCTAGGGATCTTTTGGCTGATTTTATTAAATAAGTGTAGAAAAAAGTATAAAAAAAGACTAAAAATTTTATTGACTTTCTAAGAAAAAGGGTTATAATGGTAGCAACAGAAAAGTAATGAGTCGGCTATTTTCAGGGAGCTTGTGGGAATTGCGAACAAGCAATAGCGACTGATGAAAATTGGACTGTTATGATCAATGAATTCTAACCCATGTGAATTCGGTTGGCACCCCTTACCGTGCAACTCCTTGTTAGAGGAGATAGAGATATGGGGAAAGACCAGCTATTTTTCCCTATAAAAGAGGTGGCACCGCGGACACTACGCCCTCACACAGTTTTTGTGTGAGGGCTTTTCTATGTGCCTTAGCAAGCGAAGCGAGCTTAGGCACATTGATCCCAAAGCGAAAATTGAGCGATGGGATATCCTTGATAGCCTTAGCAAGCGAAGCAGGGCTCAGTTGAATTCATTAGAACAGAAGGGTTTTAGAAGAGAGGTTTCTAATATGAAAAAAGTTTTATCTGCTGATGTGTTGAGTCCAATTTTGGCTTATATGCGTTTGGATGCGCCCCATAAAATGATTTTGGAGTCGATCCCTCGTGAAAAAGAGAATGCGCGTTTTTCAATTGTAGCCTATCGGCCAGTCAGTGAAGTCAAGTTTGAACATGGCATTCTCTATTACAATGATCAGATTGTCGAAGAGGATCCTTTGAACTTTTTGAATCGCATCACAGTCAAAACGAAAACTTCAGAAGAGCTTCCCTTTAACGGTGGGGCGATTGGATTTGTCGGCTATGACTTGATTGGCCTCTATGAGCACATCGGTTCTATTCCTGAAGATACGATCGGCACTCCAGATCTCCACTTTTTCTTATATGAAAGCTATGTAATTTTTGATCACAAAAAGGAAAAGGTTTATGTGGTGGAAGAGAACCTCTATAGTGGACGGAGTGAAGCAGAGCAAGCGTCGAGCTTGGAGCAAGTGTTAGCACAATTGGCAAGACCTGCAAAGGAAGAGTTTCAGGACAAGGATCTGCATGCGCTTCATTTCCACAATCATTTGGAGCAAAAAGAGTTTGAGGAAATGGTAGCCCTAGCGCGGGACTATATTCGAAAAGGAGATATGTTTCAATGCGTGCTCAGTCAACGTTTTTCAGCTGATTTTTCAGGAAAACCATTGGATTATTACCGCAATTTGCGCGTGACCAACCCTTCGAATTATCTCTACTTTTATGATTTTGGGGAGTACCAAATTATCGGGGCTAGTCCAGAAAGTCTGGTGTCGGTCAAGGATCGAGTGGTGACAACCAATCCCATTGCTGGCACGCGACCAAGAGGGATTGATGAAGAGAGTGATCGGCAATTGGCAACTGATTTGGCAGGGGATCCAAAAGAAGTCGCAGAACACCAGATGTTGGTGGATCTAGGGCGAAACGATATTGGTCGTATCGCTCAAAATGGGTCGGTTGAAGTAACTAAATATATGGAAGTGGAGTTCTTCCGTTATGTGATGCACCTGACGAGTGTGGTCAAGGGTCAATTGCTTCCTGGACTAACCTCTATTGAGGCTCTGAAGGCAACTCTTCCAGCTGGGACCGTTTCTGGTGCTCCCAAGATTCGAGCCATGAAGCGAATCTATGAGGCAGAAAAAGAGAAACGTGGCGTCTATGCGGGTGCTATTGGCTATCTCTCTGTGACGGGGGATCTCGATTTTGCTATTGCGATTCGAACCATGATCCTCAAAAATAAGAAGGCTTATGTGCAGGCCGGAGCAGGAATCGTTTATGATTCGATCGCTGAAAATGAATACCAAGAAACCGTCAATAAGGCAAAATCAATGACAAGGATTGGAGAAGAAGGATGATTTTATTAGTAGATAATTACGATTCATTTACCTACAATTTAGCACAGTATATCGGAAAATTTGATGAGGTCCAGGTGCTTCGAAATGATGATCCGGACTTGTACCAAGTTGCCCAAGAAGCAGATGCCTTGGTCTTTTCTCCAGGTCCAGGTTGGCCAAAGGATGCGGGCAAGATGGAGGAGATGATTCGAGATTTCGCGGGGATCAAACCAATCTTGGGGATTTGCTTGGGGCATCAAGCGATTGCGGAAGTTTTTGGAGGGCGCTTGGGATTGGCACCACAGGTCATGCATGGCAAACAAAGCCAGATCCAGCTAGAAGCTCCATCTCCGCTATACGCGGGTGTCGCAAAAGAAGTCCCAGTCATGCGCTATCATTCGCTGACGATTGAAGACATGCCAGAGGATTTTGTCATTACCTCTCGGACGACGGATGATCAAGCCATTATGGGAATTCAACACCGCAGCTTACCGATTTATGGTTTTCAATACCATCCAGAAAGTATCGGGACGCCAGATGGGCTCAAGACCATCGAAAATTTTGTCAAACTAGTCAAGGAGCGGAAGATGAAACAAGTGCTTGCAAAAGTGGCGGAAGGAATGGATCTAACCAGTGCAGAGTTAGAAGCTGCTATGGAGGAAGTCGTTGCTGGTCGTGCTTCAGAAGCCCAGGTGACGGCCCTTCTTCTAGGTCTCAAAATGAAGGGGGAAACGGTTGAAGAGCGGACGGCTATTGCAAAAGTGATGCAGGCCTATGCAGTCGCTATTCCTACAGAAGTTCAAGGAGCGATGGACAATTGTGGAACTGGGGGCGATCGTTCCTATAGTTTCAATATTTCAACAACAGCTGCCTTCGTCCTTGCTGGTGGTGGCATCAAGATGGCGAAACACGGAAATCGTTCGATCTCTTCCAAATCCGGTTCTGCGGATGTACTAGAAGCGCTAGAGATTAACCTTGATTTGGGTCCAGAAGACTTGGGACGAGTGTTTGAAAAGGCGGGGATTGTCTTCCTATTTGCCAAAAATCTGCATCCTGGCATGCGCTATATTATGCCAGCCCGCTTGGCGCTAGGGGTTCCAACGGTGATGAACTTAACCGGTCCTCTTATCAATCCGATTCCTCTAGAAACCCAGCTATTGGGAACCAGTCGTCCAGATATGCTGGAAAGTACGGCGGAGATTCTAAAGAATTTGGGAAGGAAACGCGCAGTGGTGGTGAGTGGTCCACAAGGTTTGGATGAGGCAGGCCTTGATGGAGAAACCCAGCTAGCTATTCTGGAAAATGGACAAGTTACCTTATCCAGTTTTCAACCAGAAGATATCGGAATGGAGCGCATTGAAATTGATCAAGTACGAGGTGGTGACGCCAAACGCAATGCGGAAATTTTGCTCAGTGTCTTGAAGAATGAAGCGAGTCCCTTCTTAGAGGTGACTGTCTTGAATGCTGGCCTTGGTTTTTATGCCAACGGCAAGGTAGATTCTATCAAGGAGGGGATTGCCTTGGCACGTGAAGTGGTTGCCAGTGGGGCTGCCCTTGAGAAATTGAGATTATTACAGGAGTATCAAAAATGAGTCAAGAATTCTTGCCAAAGATTCTAAAGGAAAAGGCGCGTGAAGTGGCTGCGATGAAAGAAGAGGAGCTCCAACCTTTGCGCGAGACCTACCGCTTGTATGATTACCTAAAGAGTCATCCAGAAAAGCTTCAGGTCATTGCGGAAGTGAAAAAGGCCAGCCCGAGTCTGGGAGATATTCATGTTGATGTGGATATCGTCGCGCAGGCTAAGACTTACGAAGAAAATGGGGCCGTGATGATTTCTGTCTTGACTGATGAAGTGTTTTTCAAGGGCAGCATCGAGTATCTCCGGGAAATATCTAGTCAAGTACGTATCCCCACCCTCAATAAAGATTTCATTGTGGATGAAAAGCAAGTGATTCGGGCGCGAAACGCAGGGGCGACCGTGATCTTGTTGATAGTTGCAGCCTTATCAGAGGCTCGTCTGAAGGAACTCTATGAGTTTGCGACCCATCTTGGCCTGGAGGTTTTGGTGGAGACCCATAATCTGACAGAACTAGAGGTAGCTCACCGGATTGGGGCTCAGATCATAGGGGTCAATAATCGCAACTTGGTGACCTTTGAGACAGATCTCCATACTAGCCTTGAATTGGCGACCCATTTCGAACAAGAACCGGTATACATCTCGGAGTCTGCTATTTTTACAGAAGCAGATGCGCGCATGCTCGCTCCTTATTTTAATGGCATTCTCGTTGGGACAGCCCTCATGAAGGCAGGCAATGTGGCTGAAAAAGTAAAGGAGTTGCAGATTGACAAAGGTTAAAATTTGCGGATTATCCACCCCAGAAGCTGTCCAGACAGCTGTTGAGGCAGGTGCGGATTACATTGGTTTTGTTTTTGCACCAAGCAAGCGGCAGGTCACGTTGGAGCAAGCTAGGCAGTTGGCTACAGGGATTCCAAAGGGGGTTCAAAAAGTCGGTGTTTTTGTATCCCCGCAAAGAGAAGAAGTGGAGAGAGCTTGCCAAGTTGTGGGTTTGGACCTGATACAAGTGCATGGACCGATGGATGATGCCATCTTGCAAGAGTTTCCCCAACAAACGATTCGCGCTGTTCAAGTGGGGAAAGATGCAGCACTTCCTGACACCAGTGCCGACTATCTGCTCTTTGATGCTCCTGTAGCAGGAAGTGGGGAGACTTTTAACTGGCAAAAGCTCGAAAGTCAAAACGTTACAAAGCCCTTCTTTATTGCAGGAGGCTTGACGGAAGATAATGTAGCAGATGCTATTTGCTTTTTTCATCCTTATGCGGTGGATGTATCCAGTGGGGTCGAGACAAATGGAAAAAAAGATCAAGAAAAGATAAAACGATTTATAGAAAGGGTCAAGCATGGCATATAAACAACCAGATCAAAACGGATTTTACGGACGGTTCGGGGGACGATTTGTCCCTGAAACCTTGATGACAGCAGTTTTAGAATTAGAAGAAGCCTACAGAGAAAGTCAAGCAGATCCTTCTTTTCAAGAAGAATTGGATCAGCTTCTGAAACAATATGTCGGTCGGGAAACACCGCTCTATTACGCTAAGAATCTAACCAAGTATGTCGGCGGAGCCAAGATTTTTCTAAAAAGAGAAGATCTCAACCATACAGGGGCTCATAAAATTAATAATGCTCTAGGACAGGTTTTGCTGGCACACCGAATGGGTAAAAAGAAGATCATCGCAGAAACAGGGGCCGGACAGCACGGTGTTGCAACGGCAACAGCCGCTGCTTTATTTGATATGGAATGTACCATCTACATGGGGGAAGAAGATGTCAGACGCCAAGCCCTCAATGTCTTTCGGATGGAGTTGTTGGGCGCCAAGGTTCAATCGGTAACAGATGGGTCGCGTGTCCTCAAGGATGCAGTCAATGCTGCCCTTAGAGCCTGGGTAGCAAATGTGGAGGATACCCACTATATCATGGGATCTGCTCTAGGACCTCATCCATTCCCAGAGATTGTCCGTGATTTTCAAAGTGTCATTGGCAGGGAAGCTAAACGCCAATTTGCAGAGCAAAATGACGGGGCTCTGCCAGATGCCGTCCTAGCTTGTGTAGGAGGCGGATCGAACGCTATTGGCCTCTTTTATCCTTTTGTAGAGGATACAACTGTTGCCATGTATGGGGCGGAAGCAGCTGGACTTGGGGTAGATACAGACCAGCATGCAGCAACCTTGACCAAGGGACGTCCAGGAGTCCTTCACGGCGCCTTGATGGATGTTTTACAGGATGCCCATGGACAGATTTTAGAAGCCTTCTCGATTTCAGCAGGCCTCGATTATCCAGGAATTGGGCCAGAGCATTCTTATTTCCATGAAATCAAGCGGGCAACCTATGTGCCTGTGACAGACCAAGAAGCCCTAGAAGCCTTTCAATTGCTTTCAAAAGTAGAAGGCATCATTCCGGCTCTGGAATCGAGCCATGCTATCGCCTATGCGGTGAAATTGGCCAAGGAGATGGGTCCTGAAAAATCCATGATCGTTTGCTTGTCAGGTCGTGGGGACAAAGATGTAGTACAAGTCAAAGACCGCCTAGAACAAGAGAGAGGAGAGTAAGATGGGAAAGACCTTAACAGAGCATTTACAAGAGCTGAAAGACCAGCAGCAAGGGATCTTTGTTCCGTATATCATGGCAGGAGATCATGAAAAAGGCTTAGCAGGTTTGCAGGAAACCATCCAATTTTTGGAAGATCTTGGTGTCTCAGCCATTGAAGTTGGTATTCCTTTTTCGGATCCAGTGGCAGATGGCCCGGTGATTGAAGAGGCAGGATTACGAAGTTTAGGCCATGGGACGACGACAGAGTGTCTGGTGCAAACGATCCAGCGTCTGGAGACAAGTGTTCCTTTGGTCATCATGACCTATTTCAATCCCTTGTTCCAATATGGTCTAGAAAGCTTTTTTAGAGATTTAGAAGGAACAGCGGTCAAAGGAGTGATTATTCCGGATCTTCCTCATGAACATGCGGATCTGGTAGAGCCTCTGTTAGCGGATAAAGACATCGCTTTGGTTCCACTAGTGAGCTTAACCACAGGAATCGAGCGCCAGAAAAAATTGATCCAAGATGCAGAAGGTTTTATCTATGCTGTAGCGGTTAATGGAGTGACGGGGAAAGCTGGTAGCTATCGAGACGATCTGGACCACCACTTGGCCCAATTACACGAAATAGCTTCGATTCCTGTTTTAACAGGTTTTGGAGTTTCCAGCATGGAGGATATTCACCGTTTCAACAA
Organism: uncultured Streptococcus sp.; assembly: GCA_902373455.1. Taxonomy (GTDB): domain Bacteria; phylum Bacillota; class Bacilli; order Lactobacillales; family Streptococcaceae; genus Streptococcus. Next base: position 8,261 of record CABKMC010000003.1, on the reverse strand, counting down.
GGTCTCAGATGGCGTTATTGTGGGATCTAAAATTGTTAAGGCTCTCCACCAAGGGGAGACAGAAGCCATCTCTCATTTTATTTCTCAAGCAGTGAAGGGCTAACAGGTCTATTCTATTTGTAATTGGCTCGATTCTCCTAGATCAAGCTCTTTGTCTACTATTTTAAACATTCCCCTCGTTTGTCTTTACAAACGAGGCTTTCTCGTTACAATAGAGGTAGTAACAAGAAAAGAGGAGAAGAGCATGATAAGCCTTGAAGAGATTGATCAAGTTGTCCAGTCAGGTCCTTTTGAACCAACCTGGGACTCTCTTAGCCGTCAAGTCTATCCAGATTGGTATCGGGATGCCAAATTTGGAATGTTTATCCACTGGGGCGTCTACAGTGTACCTGCTTTCGGTTCGGAATGGTATTCGCGAAATATGTATATCCAAGGGAATCCTTGCTATGACTATCATCGAGAGCATTTTGGAGACCAGGCTAGCTTTGGTTACAAGGATCTCATTCCTCTTTTTACAGCCGATCGCTTTGATCCGGCATCTTGGCTGGATCTCTTTCAAAAAGCGGGAGCCCAGTATCTTTTTCCAGTTGCGGAGCACCACGATGGTTTTCAGATGTATGCCTCTACTCTGTCGCCTTATAATAGCTTAGAAATGGGGCCGAGACGAGATGTCTTAGGGGAGCTGAGGGAGGAAGCAGAAAAACGTGGCCTGCACTTCTGTACGTCCTCTCACCGGGCAGAACACCAGTTTTTCTTTTCACATGGCAAGGAATTCACTAGTGACATTCCGCAAGAAGTCCCAAGAGACAGCCTTTATTGGCCAGCGGAGCCAGAGCCCAAGGATCATTTTGATATGACTTCCAAGCCTTATCCAAGTAAAGAATTCTTGGAAGATTGGCTGTTGCGAACCTGTGAACTGGTGCGGGACTACCAGCCAGAGCTCCTTTATTTTGACTGGTGGATCCAGCATGAGAGCTTCCGTCCCTACTTGATGCGCTTTTTGGCTTATTATTACAATCTAGCAGCACAAGAGGATCGCAAGGTGGCTGTTTGTTACAAACAGGACGCCCTCCCTTTCGGTTCAGGAATCGTCGAGATGGAGCGGGGAGGATACGGAGAGACGCAAGCCTTTCCGTGGCAAATGGATACCGCGATCGCCCGTAATTCTTGGTGCTATACCCAGGATCTAGCCTACAAGACCAGTAAGGAATTGCTGCAAAATTTAGTTGATGTTGTGGCCAAAAATGGCAATCTTCTGCTTAATATTGGACCCAAGGCAGATGGCACGATCCCTGAGCAAGACCGAGACATCCTCACAGAGATCGGGGACTGGCTGGCGGTAAATGGAGAAGCCATTTATCAGAGTCGACCTTGGCGGGTGTCATCGGACGGACCAACCGAGGCCCAGGAAGGTTCCTTCTCAGATGGAGAAGCGCCACTCTATACCAGCCAAGATTTCCGCTATACCATGCGTGATGGCTTTCTATATGCTATCCAGCTGGAACCAAGTGGAAGGATAGAAGAGCTGACCTTGCCGTCTCTCGCCTATGATCTCAAGCAACCGAGAATTCTTCATGCGCGCATTCAAAAGCTAGAGCTCCTTGGAGAAAGTCAGCTTTTTTCTTGGAGCCAAGATGAGACAGGTCTCCATCTTCAGTTACCAGCTTGTAGCAAAAAACAACCGCGTGTTTTGCGCCTCAGCTTTTAGTTTTCTTGAAGCTTTCTATAAGGAATCGTTTAGGTTTCTCTTGTATACTGTACTCATCCAATAAGAAATGAGGTGCAGAAAATGAAAATCTCAGTTAATTATCCAAAACGCTTTAAGAAATTGCCACAACAAGGTTCTTGTTACGGCGAATAAACACTTCTCTTCATTTTTCATAAGAAACTCCTAAAGAAGTCTCTACCCGAAAGGGTAGAGTTTTTATGTACCAGAGACCTTGTGATTCGTGGTATAATAGGCCTATGGAAAAAAAGAATAAATTACTACTCATCGACGGGTCTTCCGTCGCTTTTCGTGCCTTTTTCGCACTCTATCATCAAATTGATCGCTTCAAAAATGCCAATGGTCTGCATACCAATGCGGTCTATGGCTTTAATCTCATGTTGAGCCATCTCTTGGAGCGCATCCAACCAACCCATGTTCTCGTTGCTTTTGATGCAGGAAAGACGACCTTTCGGACGGAGATGTATGCCGACTACAAAGGGGGCCGTGCAAAAACTCCAGATGAGTTCCGTGAGCAGTTCCCTTTCATTCGTGAGCAATTAGACCATCTGGGAATCCGCCATTATGAGCTAGCCCAGTATGAAGCGGATGATATTATTGGAACGCTTGATAAGATGGCAGAAGCTACCTCAGTACCCTTTGAAGTCACCATTGTCTCTGGGGACAAGGATTTGATCCAGCTGACGGATGACAATACGGTGGTTGAAATCTCCAAAAAAGGGGTGGCAGAGTTTGAAGAATTCACTCCAGCCTATCTGAAAGAAAAGATGGGACTGACACCAGAGCAATTTATCGACCTCAAGGCCTTGATGGGAGATAAGTCGGATAATATCCCAGGTGTCACCAAAATCGGAGAAAAGACCGGGATCAAACTACTCCTAGAGTACGAGTCTCTCGATGGTATTTATGAGCATATCGACGAGATGAAGGCTTCTAAGATGAAGGAAAACCTCATCAACGACAAGGAGCAGGCCTATCTGTCTAAGACTCTCGCAACCATCGATACCAATGCGCCTATTGAAATTGGCCTGGACGATATCACTTATTCGGGTCCTCATCTAGAAAATCTCGCCAAGTTTTATGAGGAGATGGGCTTCAAGCAACTCCGTCAGGCCTTGGATCTCAGTGGAGAAGAGGCGGCTCCTGTAGCCATTGACTATACAGAAGTCGAGCAAGTCACTCCAGATATGCTTACGGAAGATAGTTTCTTCCATTTCGAGATTTTTGGGGACAACTACCATACGGAACCCATCATTGGTTTCGCATGGGGGACCAAAGGTCAGCTCTACGCAAGTACAGATACTGCTCTTTTACAAACACCGATTTTCAAAGAATTTCTCGAAAAAACGCCCCTCAAGGTCTATGACTTTAAGCGGGCCAAGGTCTTGCTCAGCCACTTGGACATTACCTTGCAAAAGCCGGCTTTTGATAGTCGATTGGCCAAGTATCTCTTGTCGACCGTAGAGGACAATGAAATTTCAACCATTGCGAGTCTCTATAGTCAGATTGCGCTACCGCTGGACGAAGTCGTTTATGGCAAGGGAGCCAAAAAAGCTATCCCAGAAAAGACCGCCCTATTAGAGCATTTGGCCCGGAAAGTCGCTGTTCTACTGGATACCGAAGAGCCCATGGTAGAGCAGTTGCAGGCCCATGACCAACTAGATTTGCTCTATGATATGGAGCAACCGCTAGCAGCTGTTTTGGCCAAGATGGAAATCGCGGGGATCAAGGTAGAGCGTCAGACCCTAGAAGACATGCAGGTGGAAAACGAAGTGGTCTTGGAGCGCTTGACTCAAGAAATCTACGAGCTTGCAGGAGAAGAGTTTAATATCAATTCTCCAAAACAATTGGGGGTCATTCTCTTTGAAAAATTGGGACTCCCTCTTGAATATACTAAGAAGACAAAAACCGGCTATTCAACAGCCGTTGATGTCTTGGAACGCCTGGCTCCAATTGCACCGATTGTGTCTAAGATTCTTGAATACCGCCAAATTGCTAAGATCCAGTCGACCTATGTCATCGGTCTTCAAGATTGGATTTTGGAAGATGGGAAGATCCATACCCGCTATGTACAGGATTTGACGCAGACAGGCCGTTTGTCCAGTGTGGATCCCAACCTGCAAAACATTCCTGTCCGTTTGGAACAAGGTCGTCTTATTCGTAAGGCCTTTGTCCCAGAAGAGGAAAACAGTGTCTTGCTGAGTTCGGACTATTCACAAATCGAACTGCGCGTCTTGGCCCATATTTCGGGAGATGAGCATTTGATTGACGCCTTTAAACATGGGGCAGATATCCATACATCGACTGCTATGCGAGTTTTCAATATTGCAAAACCTGAAGATGTGACGCCGAACGACCGTCGCAATGCAAAAGCAGTAAACTTCGGTGTGGTTTATGGAATTTCCGACTTTGGACTGTCTAACAACCTAGGGATCAGTCGAAAAGAAGCCAAGGCTTATATTGAGACCTACTTCGAACGCTACCCTGGCATCAAGGACTATATGGAGAGAGTGGTACGGGAAGCGCGTGATAAAGGCTATGTGGAGACCCTCTTCAAGCGTCGTCGGGAGATTCCAGATATCAATTCTCGCAACTTCAATGTTCGAGGCTTTGCGGAGCGGACAGCTATTAACTCACCGATCCAAGGATCTGCAGCAGACATCTTGAAAATTGCCATGATCCACTTGGACCAAGCGCTAGAAAGAGGAGCATACAAGACCAAGATGCTTCTTCAAGTGCACGATGAAATCGTTCTGCAAGTGCCAAGTGATGAACTGGCAGCGATCAAAGAACTAGTCAAAGAGACCATGGAATCCGCTATCGAACTTGCAGTACCACTGGAAGCCGATGAAAACGAAGGCAAGACATGGTATGAAGCCAAATAAAATTGAGTTTGTTCAAAACAGAAAGCGGTAGGAGACTTTTCAGTTTCCTACCTCTTTTAATGACAAACACTTGCAATGCTCTCCGGATTGTTATACTATTTAAAGAAAGGAAACGCATACAAAAGGAGATTCATATGGCCTATTCATTTCGCAATCCTAGTGATGGCATTATCAAACATTACCTAGAGACGAGCAAGATCATCGCTGTAGTTGGATTATCTGATCGTGAAGACACGACCAGTCATCGTGTCAGCAAGGAGATGCAAGAGCGGGGCTATCGGATCATTCCCGTCAACCCCCGTGCAGCTGGTGGCCAGATCCTTGGAGAAACGGTATACGCTAGCTTACAGGAAATTCCTTTCCCAGTAGATATCGCCGATGTATACCGTCGCAGTGAATTTTTACCAGATGTGGCGCGTGACTTCATAGAGTCGGACGCCAAGATCTTTTGGGCACAATTGGAGCTGGAAAATCAAGAAGCAGAAGAGATCCTTCGTGGAGCTGGACGAGAAGATATCGTCATGAATCGCTGTATCAAACGGGAACACACCCGACTGATCTTAGGAGACTCCCTATACGGAGTATAACTGACAAGAAATTGACAGTAGAATGATAGAAGAGAACCCCAGCAGGAAACTGGGGTTCTCTTCTTCATCTTATTTAACTTCATAGCTTGGATGGCCTGTGAAATGGCGCGGCCCTTGTTTGATCTGCTTGATTTGATCATAAAATGCAATTTGGCAGTTGATAAAGTATGGTATGGTATAAAAGCCGATGACATCGCGCGTGAAGTAATTCAAGAAGTACCAACCAATCAAGGTTAGATCGAGCACCAAGCGATTGCTGCGGAACCCTTTCATGGTTTCACGACTTTGGCGAAGCACTCCAAAGGCTCCCTTGTAGTCGCCGTCTCGTAATTGTTCGTAGAGGATCAATTCGACCAAACTGAGACTGTAGTATTGTGGCAGGTAAAAGAAGAGGCCGAGTAGGCCCAGTACGACACCGGCCGTCATCAGAGGCATTTGTTGCATGAGAGATTGAAATTCAGGACTGGAAGCACTCAAAGTACTAGGGTTGCTTACCTTGTCGTAGATCGCCAAAAATCGAATGCTAGCGTAGGTGCTGATGAGGCTCCCTACATAGAGGATGAGTCCCCATAACAAGAGAAGGGCTTGCTTCAAGATCAAGGTGGCAAATACAGAGGTAAAGCGATCTTGTTTAAAGATATCTAACACGCGTGTTCGGTGTTCGATTTTGGGATTGATCGTATCTAAATAGCTAAAAGTTGCACCGACCACTAAAATGGAGATGACAAAGGAGACAACAGAAGGAAAGAGCTGCCGCTGGATCATGTAGACACTTGCTTGCTGCAAGGTCATATCCGGTAGTAGGTCGACCAGATCTTGCCCGCTTAAGAGAAAGTTAGCAAGAATGGTCAAAAGGACCGGCAAGGCAAAAAGGATAGCTAAGCCCGGTTGCTGGACTTGCATGGTGCGTGCCCGGAGGCGAATCAATTTAAGGTTCATAGATGACACTCTCTTCATAGTAGTACTTTTTATTATAACATAAGTCCGTGACAGGGCCGGTAAAATTTGGTACAATCGTACAGGTGCTCACAGGAAAACTGTGACAGGAATAAGAAGGCTGGGACTGTTTTTCCCAGTACGGAGGTAACCATGACAGATTCACCGATTCAATATCGATTAATCAAAAAAGAAAAGCATACAGGTGCTCGTCTGGGAGAAATTATCACCCCTCACGGGACCTTCCCAACCCCAATGTTTATGCCCGTAGGGACTCAGGCAACCGTCAAGACCCAATCGCCAGAAGAACTCAAGGAAATGGGCTCCGGAATTATCTTGGCCAACACCTACCATCTCTGGCTTCGTCCAGGAGATGACTTGGTCGCAAAAGCAGGAGGATTGCACCAGTTCATGAACTGGGATCAGCCAATTTTGACAGATAGTGGAGGTTTCCAAGTCTATTCACTAGCGGATAGCCGCAATATCACCGAAGAAGGGGTGACCTTTAAAAACCACCTCAACGGCTCGAAAATGTTCCTTTCTCCAGAAAAGGCCATTTCCATCCAAAACAATCTAGGGAGCGACATCATGATGTCCTTTGATGAATGCCCTCAGTTCTATCAGCCCTATGATTATGTGAAAAAATCAATCGAACGGACCAGTCGTTGGGCAGAGCGTGGGCTAAAAGCTCACCGTCGCCCTCATGATCAAGGTCTGTTCGGGATTGTCCAAGGGGCTGGCTTTGAAGACTTGCGCCGTCAGTCCGCCCAAGATCTTGTCAGCATGGACTTTCCAGGTTATTCTATTGGTGGGTTAGCTGTTGGGGAAAGCCATGAAGAGATGAATGCAGTACTTGATTTCACAACTCCGCTCTTACCAGAGAACAAGCCACGCTATCTCATGGGAGTGGGGGCTCCAGACAGTCTGATCGATGGGGTGATTCGTGGAGTGGACATGTTTGACTGTGTCTTGCCGACGCGGATTGCGCGAAATGGTACCTGTATGACTAGTCAAGGACGCCTGGTAGTGAAAAATGCGCAATTTGCAGAAGATTTTACACCGCTGGATCCTGAATGTGATTGCTACACTTGTAAAAACTATACCCGAGCTTATCTCCGCCACCTCCTCAAGGCAGATGAGACCTTCGGTATTCGCTTGACCAGCTACCACAACCTCTATTTCTTGATTAACCTCATGAAGCAGGTCCGTCAAGCCATCATGGATGACAATCTTTTAGAATTCCGTGAGCATTTCGTCGAAAAATATGGCTATAACAAATCAGGACGGAATTTCTAGGATGGATCGCGAAAGACTATTAGACTCCTTGGTAAAAAAGATCCAGACAAAAGAATGGCAGACCATTGGGATCTATGGTCATGGTGGTTCAGGAAAAACAACCTTTGCAAAAGCACTCTGTGAGCGATTGGACCTCATGAAAGTTAATCTTTTAGAGACGGATCCCTATGTTATTGGAAGTCCAAGAGGATTGGTTGTACCAAAAGACTCCCCAGGTCAAAAAGTGACCGCATGTCTGTCGAGTGCTCACGAATTGGCTAGTCTAGAACGAGATATTCAAGCCCTTCAAGCGGGAATGGATATACGAACGATTGATCAGCCATGGTCTCCAAGCCACATATTATCTGGGAACAAGTCTATTCTCATCGTAGAAGGGATGTCAGTGGCTTTTTTACCCAAGTCTTTGTTTGATCAAACCATTTGTTTTTACACAGATGATCATACGGAGCTAGAAAGACGATTAAGCAGAGACGTCGCCCAACGGAATCGAGAGATAGACTTCATCTATCAAACTCACCAGATCAGACGAGAACAATACCATCAGTATTACCAACCGATGGAAGGTGAAGCGGATATCCTGGTCAATACATCACAAGATCAGTTTCGTATTGAAAAAGAATAAAAAGTTCTACAAAGAAGCAATATTTAGAACATTGCTAAACTATTTTTTATCTAAAACAATTTAAGTGATGATAAAAAAGGTTAAAATGATATACTAGAAGATTCATTTAAACATATACTGAAACTTTCTGCTGTGAGAAAAGTGGTAGAAACATGATTGTTTCTACCACTCGGTAGTTTTGAAACTTTAGGTTCAAAACTAAGTCATGG
>CABKMC010000002.1 GCA_902373455.1 uncultured Streptococcus sp. | reverse complement strand
TTTTATGTTCAAATAACTTTTTATATTAAAATTTGAGCAAAAAATCAATGTCGACAACTGTTGCCCATCTAGAAACCCGATATTATCAGTAGTTTAGCAATGAGACTACCAAATGATAGAGATTAAAAACTAGTTATTGTTTTTTATAATTGGATCTAGGGGAAAAATTTGTGAAACTATTTTGTGGGCAAAAAAACGACCTCTTGCGAAGTCGTTCGGATACAAACGAGAATATAGGGACTCTTCCTTTTCGAAGCCCTATTTTCTTCCTAGTCTGAGTCTCCTTTTAAAGCCAAACGATAATCCCCATCTGCTTGCTGGATAAATTTTAATTTGTATTCATCTTCGTCTGAACCCGATGAATTAAAACGGATTTCCATTTCATTCGTAATGACCTTGGTTTTATAGTCCTGGTCTGCTCTTATCGAAATAGAGGATGGGGTATTGCTACTAAGCACTTCTTTATAAGACGTTCCATCCTTCCCTGTTTTGGGATCTCCTACTTTCAACTTATCATAATGATCGGTCGGCATCGGATTGGCATCCGCTGTGTCATAATCTTCTGAGAAATACAGGTTGCGTAGATAATAATGACCATCAATCTTCATAAAGGTCAGATTCATCTCGCTAGCAGTCTTATAATCGGCGCTTTCTTCATCTGTATCATTTCTTTCGAGTTCACCCCATTCTAACTGAGCAGTTGTCCCATTAAATGAACCTTTTAAGGCTTTCCCATACTTCTTCACGACCTCTTCGATAGACATTGCATCCCCTTTGTCATCGTAGGTGGCAAATTTCAAGTCTCCGAGATCTGAAATATCCCAATCAAATGCTGTCTCTTTTGGGTCTATATAGCGAGAAGATCTATCGCGTTTTGAGACTGTACTATCTGCAGTGGTATGTAAATGGGGGTAAGCTCTCTTGGTTACGGCATCCACACCAAAAGAATGGCCAAAAATAAGACCAATCACCAAACCTAAAACAATTGCCCCAATCACACATCCAATGAACAAGCCCTTCCCGCTTTTTTGAGGGGTAGGATTTACTGGTACACCAAAGGGTCCCTGTGGTTGATTCATACTCATCTTTCTTCTATCCTCCTCTTAATTTAGTTCCGCACCAATATAGCGAAATTCTCCATCAGGCTGTGCTAAAAATTTCAAAACTTTAAAATCCCCATCAACCTCACAGAGTACAGTAGCCACTACACGTGTAGACTTAAATGTTTCCCCATTGGCAGTTATTTTGCGCTCTGTCCCAATTTCGACGGTTTTTCGATGTTTTTTCAAAAACTCAGATAAACTTGTCCCACCTTGCCCTGTCTGCTTGTTTCCTTTTTTCAGACTTCGAAATTCCTTTTTAGTCAAGGCGCGATTGCTCGAGACATCATTGCTATCATCATCATCCTCTGGATTTTTATGCTCATACAACTCATCTAAATCCGTCACGGACACATTTTTCAAATAATAATTTCCGTCGACTTCTTCAAATCTCATTCTCAAATCCTGATGTTCAGAAGCTTTTGAGTTATCCCAAGTTAGGTCCATTTCATTCTTTTTATATTCAACACTTGATGCCAACCCATAAACTTCCACGATCTGATCTGCTGTCAACCCATAACCTTCCCGATTGGTGTAACTCAGCAAACCAAGATCTTTGAGAGTCCATGTAAAAATGACCTTTTTTTTATCCGTTACAAAACCTACTTTCGTTTCATTTGCTTCGGTCTTTGCACGTTCTAAACGTTTGAATCGTTGCGACTCCTTACTTGTTTGAGAGGATTGTCCCAAAACATATCCACTCACACCACCGAAAAGTCCACTAATCACAAGCGCTAACAGTGAAAATAGAACTATGTTTTTCCACTTGTGTTTTGGCTTAGTTGGATAGGACCATCGAGGCGGAAGCATTTGTGGATTTGTTTCTTCCAATGGATGAGCAGGCCCCTGCATTTGAACTCCCCTCACTTGTCCTTCTACTTGTGGTGTCTCTTGCATCTGCTCCTCTGAAGCTGTTGCAAAAGGCTGTTTATCTTCTGTAGTCATACTCTCTCCTTTTGATTCTCTTTGTCTCATTTGACGATCACAGTGAGTGAAAATCATTTGATGAACAAAGTATAAAAATGCTCCTTCTACTATATCATAAATCACCTGATGGCGCCAATTCATCACTAAATGGGGAAATAGGCACAAAAAAACGACCTCTTTCGAGATCGTTTTGTCTTTCGATTATAGACGAGCGTTGAGTTCTTTGCTCAATTCTTCAAATCCTGGTTTTCCAAGAAGGGCAAACATGTTACGTTTGTATGCTTCAACACCTGGTTGGTCAAATGGGTTGATGGCATTCAAGTAACCTGAAAGGGCGATAGCCAATTCGAAGAAGTAGATAGTGTAACCAAGAGTAAAGGCATCTTGCTCAGGAAGAGTTACGTACATGTTTGGCACGTCACCGTCAGTGTGGGCAAGAAGAACACCGTCAGTCGCTTTTTTGTTAACGAAGTCAACGTCTTTTCCTTGGAGGTAACCAAGTCCATCAAGGTCTTCTTCCAATGTAGGGATGATCACGTTCTTACGTGGTTTGTCCACACGGACAACTGTTTCAAACATGATACGAGTTCCTTCTTGGATAAATTGACCCAATGAGTGCAAGTCTGTTGAGAAGTTAGCTGATGTTGGGTAAATACCCTTTTGGTCTTTTCCTTCTGACTCACCAGCCAATTGTTTCCACCATTCTGAGAAGTATTGAAGCGATGGCTCGTAGTTTACCAAGATTTCAGTTGCATACCCTTTACGGTAAAGGATGTTACGAACAGCTGCATATTGGTAAGCTTCGTTTTCAGAGATTTTATCTGAAGTATAGTCTTTACGAGCTGCGTTCGCACCTTCCATAAGGGCTTTGATATCTGCACCTGATGCAGCGATTGGAAGCAATCCAACTGCTGTCAAGACTGAGAAGCGTCCACCGATGTCATCTGGAACTACAAATGTTTCCCAACCGTTAGCATCTGCTTCAACCTTAACAGCACCTTTTTGGCGGTCAGTAGTTGCGTAGATCCGTTTGTTAGCTTCTTCTTGACCATATTTCTTCACCAATAGTTCTTTGAAGACACGGAAAGCGATCGCTGGTTCAGTTGTTGTACCTGATTTAGAAATCACGTTGACTGAGAAATCTTTATCTGAAACATACTCTACCAAGTCAGCAAGGTAAGTAGATGAGATGGAGTTTCCAGCGTAAAGGATTTGTGGCGCTTTGCGTTCTTCTTTGGTTTGCAAGTTTGCAAAGTGGTGGTTCAAGAAGTCAATAGCAGCTTTCGCTCCAAGGTATGATCCACCGATACCGATCACGACCAAAACATCGCTGTCTGCTTTGATTTGTTCAGCAGCTTTCAAGATGCGGTCAAATTCTTCACGGTCATAATTTTCAGGAAGGTCCAACCAACCTAGGAAGTCACTACCAGCACCTGTTCCTTTACGGATCAATTCATCAGCTGCAGTCACTTGTGGTTGCATATATTCCACTTCATGTGGGGCAACAAATTTACCCAAAACTTTTGAGTAGTCAAATTTAATATGAGACATGTTATTCCTCCAATATTTCTTCTCCTCTATGATATCGCTTTACAGGGATTTAATCAAGGGAAACCATCCTATAAAACGTTTTCATTTGCTAATTTTTTTATTTTCACAAATCAAGCAACGACGCAATAGCAATCGTTTGCATATTTGCACTATTTTTGGCTAGAAAATCCAAAAAAAAAGAAGCTTCTCACGAAACTCTATTTTTTCTCTTTTATTCTTTGAATATGAACGTAATTTCTACATGACTCTGGTGAGTGATAGCCCTCACGTCGCTTCACTCCTCAGGATCAATATCTCTAAGTTTGGTTACGCCTTACAGGCTTTTTTCATTTTACGCTATAGCCCTCACGTCGCTTCGCTCCTCAGGATCAATATCTCTAAACTCGGTTGCGCCTTACAGGCTAATTTCATGTTACGCTATAGCCCTCACGTCGCTTCGCTCCTCAGGATCAATATCTCTAAGCTCGGTTGCGCCTTATAGGCTAATTTCATGTTACGCTATAGCCCTCACGTCGCTTCGCTCCTCAGGGTCAATATCTCTAAACTCATCTGCGACTTTCAGTCTAATTTCATTTTACACTATAGCCCTCACGTCGCTTTGCTCCTCAGGATCAATATCTCTAAACTCGGTTGCGCCTTACAGGCTTGACTTATTTACGCTATAGCCCTCACGTCGCTTTGCTCCTCAGGATCAATATCTCTAAGCTCGGTTGCGCCTTACAGGCTTACCTCACTAAGAGCTATAGAAAAAAGAGCACACAGTTCACTTCGCTTAGGGCTGCTGGATTCCTCCCCTGACCCGCTTCACGCAGAACTGTTGCTCCGATAGGTATTATATCATAATTTGTTCGATTTGCAAAGGTCCGGTTTTTATTCTTGTGTTTCGGCCTTGGCTGCGAGTTTGGCTTGTTTTTTTCGTTCTCGACCTTGGCGGAAGAAGGTCTGCATGATGGCTGCACATTCTGCTTCCAAGATTCCTGTTTCTACTTCGACTCGGTGATTGAGGCGTTCATCTGCCAAAATGTCGTAGAGACTACCTGCTCCACCGAACTTCTGATTGGTCGCCCCGTAAATCACCTGGGGAATCCGAGCTAGACCAATGGCACCACTACACATGACACAGGGCTCAATCGTGACAAAAAGCGTCGTATCCAGCAGGCGCCAGCTATTTTCACGCTGATTGGCCTCCTCGATCGCCATGATTTCCGCATGCATGACCGCCCGCTGCAGCTCCTCACGCGCATTATGTCCACGCCCGATAATCTGACCATCCTTGACCAAGACACAGCCAATCGGTATTTCATCATTGGCGAGGGCAATCTCCGCCTCCTTCAGGGCTTCCCTCATAAACATCGCTTTTTCCTCTATCGTGTAGTCCATCTCTTCCTTCTTCCTTTTAGTTTCTTTGTTCATTATACCATAGGCAGCTTACGACTCACAAAAAAAGCCGCCGATTGGGCGACTCTTATGGGAGATTATTATGAAAAAGTTTAGGAGGTTTAAACAAAGTTAGGAGGTCTTTGTTTATGCTTCTAGTATAGCTGGCCTATCTTAAATAAAGCTTAAGTTCTCTGAGTATTGATGATTTTGGAAATATCACCACTTAGAATCTCAAAAATATCTGACAAATTGCTGGCTTACTACTATCCGCTTTGTCGCAGAACCAACTATTGTGGCATCGCTCATCCTTTACGTAACTCAAGGATTTGGTCATAGCGCTCTTCTTCATCAATATGATGGGCTATTTCTAGTACCGTGATCGGCAAAGAAAAGATTAGGTCTCTAACCAGACGACTATTTTTTTCGTCCAAAGCTGATGTCACTTCGTCCGCTAATAAAATATCCTTCTCGCGTAAGAGAAAACGAGCCAACTCTAATCTGACACGCTGACCTCCTGAAATGTTTTCACCATTATTATGAATTTCTACATTCAAAATATCCTGAAATTCATCTATTAAGCCAACTCGGTCCAATACCTCCAATAATTCATGGTCCTGAAAAGGCTGACCAAAAGTTAGATTATAGCGGATAGTATCGTTAAACAGGAAGGGATGCTGGCTAATTAAACCGATATTCCCTTGGAAATGACTCGTTATTTGATTTCCATCATACTGAACGAAAATGTCACCCTCATCACATACTTCTTCTCCTAAAATCAAGCGAAAAAGAGTCGTCTTTCCAGACCCGCTCGGTCCTTTGATTAAGACCTTCTGACCTACTGAAATCGTCGCCGTCAAATCAGAAAAAAGCTGACGTTCAGCAAAACTTTTTGAAATATGATTTAAGCGCAACGATTCGAGATTTTCAACAAATTGATCCTTTGTCTCTTCGAAATCAGGTTCTTCCTCGATAATCTTAAACAGGCGGTTCGCAGTCGGCAAGGCACCTTGGAGATTGGCTGCACTGTACATCAGAGTTTGGATCGGTTCTACCAGCATCCCCGCAGCAACATACATAGAGATGAGGCTTGTAATAGAAATAGAATTTCCCTGTAAACTCAAATAAAAGCCTAAAGCAAGAGGAACAACCTGACTAAAAAAGACCATAAATCCATTAAAGAAAAAAATAATATTATGTGTGAAACAAAATCTTTGGATGGCTTTTTGATATTCTCCGTTTAAATCATTCACGCGCTCTTCATTCAGCCTCATGGCCTGATTAATCCGTAAGGTTTGGCTGCCTTGCATACTATCCGAGACAAGCCCATGTAATTTCGTTCTAAGCTTGGACCAGCTGTCTCCCGAATCTTGTAAACGACGATTCATGATGAACTGAGGAATAGGTCTCATAATCGTAAAAATGACAAAAATAAGTCCTAAGAGAAAATTTTGTGAAACAATATAAATGGCTGTAACAAGGGCGACAAATCCCCAACTCACCATAACATTTATATTTTCCAAATAATTATCGCCCACATATTCCATATCTTGAGTTAGCAGACTAACTTTTTCATCATTGGAAAATTTAGGATTCAATATGACTTTCTTAAATAAAAGGGCACGGACACTTTTGTTGATTTCTCTTCGGAATATATTGTGCGAATGGTTTGAAAACAGCATCAGACTATAAATAACAAGATAGACAGACAAACCAAATTAAACAAAATTGAGAATTTTTCCATAAGAAAGGCCGTCTTGATCTAACTTCAAGGCCTTCGTTAAAATCAGAGGTTGCGCCAACACCAAACCACTATTCACAATACGCCCTAAAAAAATAGGAAAAAGATACTTCTTATCAATGTACTTATAAATATTTCTCATAATTATCATCCATCAAAACAGAAAAGTGCAGATTCTAATAGATATTGTGACAAATTCACATCGTCACTTTTTTATCTGTGCAATTTAATTATAACTATTATACATTTATTGAAATAGTAAATCAAGAATATCTAAAAGATTAGCCGATAAAAGCTGCAATATCACTAACTTCTTGGGCAATATAGGTGGCGCCAGCTTCTTCCAATTCTTCCCTGCTACCAAAGCCATAAAGGACGCCGATAGAATCAAGCTTTTGCGCTTGAGCGCCCAGCACATCGTGCTCCCTGTCTCCAATCATGATGGTATGCGCCAAATCTGTAATCCCATTTTGCTCCAAGGCATACTGGATAACATCGCTTTTTTTACTACGTTTTCTATCCATGGTCGCACCAGCGACAAAGTCAAAATAATCATACAAACCAAAGTGTTTGAGAATTTGAATGGAAAATTCTTCAGGCTTTGACGTAGCTACAATCAACTGTTTGCCAGCCTGCTTGAGAGAAGCCAGCAAGTCAGGAACGCCTAGATAGACCTCATTTTCATAAAGGCCTTTTTCGGAAAAATACTCATGATAGTAGTCAATGGCCTTTAAACATTCTTCCTTAGAAAATCCATAAAAGCGCTCAAAAGACTCCTGCAAGGGCGGACCGATGAAAACTCTCAATGCTTTCTTGTCTGGCACTTGAATCCCATATTTTCCTAAGGCATAGGCCACCGAGTTGGTAATCCCTAGTTCTGAATTGGTCAAGGTGCCGTCTAGGTCAAATAAAATCGTTTGATACATTTTTTCCTCTTTCTGCTTTCAAAAAGAGGCTGGGACAAAAGTCCTAGCCTCTCAATTGTCTTTGGATTGTCGAGCAAGACGCAGTGGTTGAGTGGGCTCTACTACGCTGATTTCATCAGCTTTTACAGCCCTACTCAACTGTGCGGAGGTGGGACGATGAAATCGAATTCTAACGAATGACCGATTTCTGTCCCACTCTCTTATCTTCATTTGCTTATAAACTAGACCACACACTTTCAAGGATATTGGTTTGGTCACGATCTGGTCCGACTGAGAAGGTTGAAATGCGCACACCAACTAATTCACCGACACGGCGGACATAGTTGCGGGCATTTTCTGGAAGCTCATCCAAGTGACGCACACCGGTGATGTCTTCTGACCAACCTGGTAATTCTTCATAGATTGGTTTGCAACGTTTGAGTTGCTCCAAGCTTGCTGGATAGTGATCAATGCGTTCTCCATCCAAGTCGTAAGCCACACAGATTTTCACTATATCCAAGCCTGACAGAACGTCGATCGAGTTCAAGCTAAGGTTGGTGATCCCTGAAACGCGACGGCTATGGCGCATAACAACTGAGTCAAACCAACCGACACGACGAGGACGACCGGTTGTTGTCCCATACTCATGGCCAACTTCACGGATCCGGTCACCCACTTCATCAAAGAGTTCTGTAGGGAATGGGCCATCTCCAACACGGCTGGTATAGGCTTTACATACACCGACAACCTTATCAATCTTGCTTGGGCCAACACCTGATCCGATGGTCACCCCACCTGCGACTGGGTTTGAAGAGGTTACAAATGGATAGGTTCCTTGGTCGATATCCAACATAACCCCTTGGGCTCCTTCAAAGAGCACGCGCTTGCCATTGTCCAAAGCATCGTTCAAGATGACAGAAGTATCGGTTACATATTGCTTGATTTGTTGACCATATTCATAGTATTCTTCGAAGATATCGTCAAATGAAAGAGCCTCTGCATCATAGAGTTTGGTAAATTGACGGTTCTTTTCTTCCAAATTGATGCGAAGGCGTTCCGCAAAGACGTCACGGTCCAAAAGATCCGCGATCCGGATTCCCACACGCGCAGCCTTGTCCATGTAGGCTGGTCCAATCCCTTTGATGGTCGTTCCGATTTTGTTTTCGCCTTTAGACTCTTCTTGGAGACGGTCCAATTCGATGTGGTAAGGAAGGATGACATGGGCACGGTCAGAGATGCGAAGGCTGTCCGTTGATACCCCTTCTTCATGGAGATAAGCCAACTCCTTGACTAATGACTTAGGATTGACTACCACGCCGTTTCCGATGACAGAGATCTTTTCAGGGAAGAAGATACCAGAAGGAATCAAGTGCAACTTGAACTTTTTGCCGTCGATCACGATGGTGTGACCAGCATTGTCCCCACCTTGGTAGCGAGCAATGACTTCTGCATTGGCTGATAGGAAGTCTGTAATCTTTCCTTTTCCTTCATCACCCCATTGGGTTCCTACTACAACAACTGATGTCATAATTCTTTTTCATATACCATAGATAGTTCCCTATCTATGCCTTTCTTCAAACTAGGGGCAGGAGTCTCACCTGCAAGTTTGTCTTACACCTTATTATAAGAAATTTCCTTATTTTTTTCAAGGTCAGCTATTTCTTTACATGGTTTTTTGCCCTTAAAATCTGCTTCTCATTTTCCGAACATCCATCTTTTGACCTGCATTTCCAACGTTAAAAAATGATCGTTCGGCTTTTACCCTCTTTTCTCCCTGAAACAGATCCCATTCTATTCAATTTCTAAGCGAAGCTCTCCTCAGAAAGATTTTCTTCCTTCACCGTCTAAATAAATCAAGTTACTCCCTTCACCTCTTTTCTTTTTTTATGCTAAAATAGAAGCTATGGACAAAATTATTAAAACTATCTCAGAAAGTGGCTCCTTCCGTGCCTTTGTACTAGACAGTACAGAAACTGTACGAACAGCCCAAGAATACCATCAGACACAAGCAAGTTCAACAGTGGCCCTCGGTCGGACCCTGATCGCAAGTCAAATTCTCGCCGCCAATGAAAAAGGAAACACCAAGATAACGGTGAAAATTCTCGGTACTAGCTCACTGGGTGCTATTATCACCGTGGCAGATACTCAAGGAAACATCAAAGGCTACGTGCAAAATCCTGGAGTGGATATCAAGAAAACCGCGACTGGTGAAGTCGTGGTCGGACCATTCGTAGGAAATGGAGAATTCTTAGTCATCACCGACTACGGCACAGGCAATCCTTACCACTCTATGACGCCTCTGGTCACTGGAGAAATCGGTGAAGACCTGGCTTACTACTTGACCGAAAGCCAACAAACGCCATCTGCAGTGGGGCTCAATGTCCTTCTCGATGAAGAAGACAAGGTCAAGGTTGCGGGTGGTTTCTTGGTACAGGTCTTGCCAAATGCCAAGGAAGAAGAAATTGCCCGCTTCGAAAAACGGATCCAAGAAATGCCAGCCATTTCTACTCTTTTAGCCTCTGACGACCATATTGAAGCCCTTCTTGCTGCCATCTATGGCGAAGAGCCATACAAACGTCTCTCTGAAGAAGAACTTCGTTTCCAATGCGACTGTAGCAAGGAACGCTTCATGGATGCCCTGGCTAGCTTGCCAGTCAAAGACCTTCAAGAAATGAAGGACGAAGACCAGGGAGCAGAAATTGTTTGCCAATTCTGTCAGACAGCTTATCACTTTGATGAAAACGACTTGGAGGAACTCATTCGTGACAAATCTTAATACACCTTTTATGATTGGGAACGTCGAGATCCCAAACCGGACGGTCCTAGCCCCCATGGCTGGAGTGACCAATTCAGCTTTCCGGACCATTGCCAAAGAACTCGGAGCAGGGCTTGTGGTCATGGAAATGGTCTCTGACAAAGGAATCCAATACAACAACGAAAAGACCCTGCATATGCTCCATATCGATGAGGGAGAAAATCCTGTATCGATCCAACTTTTCGGGAGCGACGAAGACAGCTTGGCACGCGCAGCTGAATTTATCCAAGAAAATACCAAGACCGATATCGTCGATATCAACATGGGCTGCCCAGTCAATAAAATCGTGAAAAACGAGGCGGGTGCTATGTGGCTTAAAGATCCCGATAAGATCTACTCTATCATTAACAAGGTTCAATCTGTCCTGGATATCCCTCTCACTGTTAAAATGCGGACAGGTTGGTCGGACCCTTCTCTAGCAGTGGAGAATGCCCTCGCAGCTGAAGCTGCAGGTGTCTCTGCCCTTGCCATGCATGGACGGACCCGGGAACAAATGTATACGGGGCACGCTGACCTCGAGACCCTTCACAAGGTTGCACAAGCTCTGACCAAGATTCCATTTATTGCAAACGGAGACATCCGTACGGTTCAAGACGCCAAACAACGCATCGAAGAAGTCGGTGCCGACGCGGTCATGATTGGCCGTGCCGCTATGGGTAACCCTTACCTCTTCAATCAAATCAATCATTACTTTGAAACAGGAGAAATCCTGCCTGATTTAACCTTCGAAGACAAGATGAAAATTGCTTATGAGCATCTGAAACGCTTGATTGATCTCAAGGGCGAGCACATTGCCGTTCGTGAATTTCGTGGCCTTGCCCCTCACTACCTTCGTGGTACCTCAGGTGCAGCCAAACTTCGTGGAGCCATCTCCCAAGCCAGCACCCTGGCAGAGATTGAAGAACTCTTACAATTAAACGCATAAAAATAATAAAAGCAGGACCTCACATGAGGTCCTGTTTTTATAGATTATCTGTTTGCAGGCCGAGTTGTTTGATTCTAGCGGTGTAGTAAGTCATGATCAAAAAGAGGTTGGCTGTGATCAGCCAGATGGACCATTGGTGGATGAAATGCATGAGGATGGCCACGCTAATAGCTCCCGCGACAAAGCTTCCAACGACAATCCCGTAATTCATGGCCTGACGCCGATACTCGACCAAATCTCCTTCCCCGCGAATGATTCGGTACAAGGCCGTCAGCATTTTGCGATAATTTCCGGAAGTCATAAAGATCACATAAGGGTGATTTTCGATCAAGCTCCCTGTAAAGGTTAACATCATCATTCCCGTCCCAAAAGCTATAAAGGGAACTTCTACAGGTGGTATGACAGACACCAAGGGAATCAGAAGTGTTACCACAAACAAAGGAATCAACATCTTGGTTCGCCAAAAGGCTGTCTTGCGATATTCTTTGATATGGAGGGCAACCACAAAGCCGATGGAAAAGAATAAAATAGATGAAAAACGCATGATGGTATTTTCGACGCGGGGATCGTGCCAATCAGCGATGAGAAGCAGTAGGTTCCCAGTTTGGGTCGCGACCAAACTCCGGTAGTGCATGTGGCAAAAAACATCAAGGCCCCCTCCGATAAAACCAAGCAGAGCCCCCATCAGTCGTGTATTTTGTGGTAAGATGATTTTTTCTTCCATAGTCGTATCCCTTTTGATTTCAATTATTTTTATTATACCACTTTGCACACAAGTGGAGCAGGAAAAATCAGAAAAAGCCCTTGGCTACAAAAAGTAGCTGAGGGCTGATAGAATGCATCTCGCTCGATCTACTGTTTTAGGCGATAGGTCTTGCGTGGTTTTTTCTTAGGTACCCGCTTGACGCCCACTTCTTCCACAAATTCTCCGAATTTCACGAGGAAGTTATTGCTAACGATGGGGCGTCCTGGATTGATTAGATTGACCAATTCAGTTGCTTCATAAACGGTGAAGGGCTCCTCTAACAGATAGAGGAAGGTTGGATTCCAGTCCAAACGTCCCTGAATCCGCTTGATCGACTCTTGGATGATTTGATAGTGGTCAAAGGCAAAATCAGAAGCAACTAAGGCTTTCCCCTCTAGCAAACACTTGGACTTCTTGAAATCGACATCGAGAAAAACAACTTCCTTGGCATCGTCACCTGCATGGGCTAAGTCTACTGCTTCTGCTGGCAGATAGACCAGATGAGCGATGGTAATGACCCAGCCTCTGGGGTCCCGCCCAGGGGTGGAAACCGTCATGAGCTGCTCCACCTTATTAACTGGAAGATCGAGACCGACTTCTTCTTTGACCTCCCGGATACAAGCATGGGTTGCATCTTCATCCTTGTTCACAAAGCCCCCCACCAAGGCTAGGCGGTGTTGATATGGGTGGGCCTTGCGGCGAATGGCTAAAAGCTTGAGCTGGCCTTCGACAAAACAGTAGGCCACCATGTCCGCTGTGACACTAGGGGTTTCATAAGTCGGTAAGTCTTGTTCCTTGTACCACTTGAGAAAGTCTGCTTCACTTGCGACCGTCTCAAAATACTCTTTCTCCGTCATTCCTGCTGGAATCAAGAGATTGGTCATTTAGGCCACCTCCTTCTTGAGGACTTTGGTCCATTGGTACCAGCCCTCTAGACTATTCAGCGTGTAGACCCAGTACATCCCTTGAATTTGAATACTCTGATCCCACCAGAGGAGTTTCATAATATTGACAAAGCCTTGCTTTTTCGCTTCTCGGTGGACATTTGTAAAGTCTTGGATAAAGGTTGTGAATTTTTCAGTGAGGTTGTTCATTAGGTGATTCATAAGCTGCTCCTTAGTCGGCTTGGTAAATGGCATCGATCACCTTCTTGGCTTCTTCGTAGTTGCCGAGGTAGTCTGATGCGAGGAAAGTGGTCGGAATGTTTCCTAGGTATTGCTGGCGCAATTGGTCCAGGTAATTTGAAAAGCTGGTGCGGATCTCTTCGTCAGCCATGGTCATGTCTCGGAAACCATCATTGACATAAGAACCGATCGGCTGTACAAAGAGGATCAAATCCCATTTTTCTTTGGACAGAATACTGACAAAGAGGTTGTCGAAGGTATCGGTCATGCTGGTATCCTGACCTTCGACCTCCATGTAGTAGTCGTAATAACCCTTGGTCACCAGGGAATTGGTATCTGCGATGACAAGGCCTCTATTGGCACTACTATCGATGAGCTTAGAGGTTTGATCATACTGTCCTAAGAGTAGATAATAGTAATCTTTTGGCGTGAGCTCATCATCTCGAACATTGTTCTTGATCTGGTATTCACGGGCATACTCAAGACTAACAGGTGCATCGTAAAAGCGGGCTAAGTCCTTTGCAAGGGTCGTTTTCCCGTTGCTGGCGCTCCCCATGATCAAGACTTTTTTCGTGAACTGGCGACGGAAGGGCTGGGCAATGTATTTCCAGTATTTGCTGGGATTTTCCCGGATCATAGTAGCAGAGATCCCGAAGCGACGCTCTTCTAAGTGAACTTCAAACCCTCTAGCTTCCAACTCTTCCTTGTAGGCTTTCTCCCCTACATAAAAGATCAACTCTTCTATCTCTGTTTGATACTGGATGGTATCAAGGGCTATTTGTAACCAAGGTTCCCAGCCCAAGGGATAACGAGGAAGTTCCGTCTCATCTAGCTTATAGACTTGGGTCAATTCATCATCTGAGAAGGCTTCACGGATATAGCGGAAGCGTTTTTGTAAGGTCAAGCCCACTTCTTCGCCACGGTCCCCTTCATAACCAGATACGATGACACGAACACGATCACACTGACGCTTGGCCCGTTGGATCAGGTCAATATGCCCTTGATGAAGAGGAGCAAAGGTTCCAAATACCACAGCGATTCTTTCTTTATTCATACCGCCTCCTTTTTTATAATTTTTTATAAATAAGTTTTCTTTATGTTTTTATTATATACTATATTTTATGGATGTCAACACCTTTTTATAAAAAAATATATTTTTCTTCAAAACAGCAAAAAAAGATTTGAAAAGATAAGATTTTCTTTTCAAATCTTTCGACTTTTATTCACGAGTGAGGGAGTGGCTGACACCGTCTTTCAGAATCGTCACACTGGATACAGAGCCATCTTTTCCAACTACAATATCCAGAGTCGCTGCAGACCCATCGCCTGCTGAGAGATTAGCATGGTAATGGCCGTCATCCAAGGTATAGTTATAACCGCTGACGCCATAAGCTACGGGTTGACCTCCAGGAAGCTGGATCGTTACTTGACCACCTTGACCAATAGTGACCCCAGTGTCGCGTTTGTCAGACCAATTCCCTGCTGCTGCGGAGAAGTCCCCTGCTGCCACGGAATAGACTCCCTTGTATTGGGCATTCTCCGTAGCAGACGCTTGCTTCTTAGCATGAGCATGACCTTCTTCTAGACTTGGCAATTTTTCTTTAGCTGGTGTTGCTGGAGCGGCCACTTCTTTTGTTTCTTTTGTTACTGGCGCTGCTGGAGTCGCTGCTTTAGCTGGAGCAGGTGTTTGACTAGCTGCAGCTTGGGTATTTTTACTACCAACAGTGTGACTTTCTTCTGATTTGCTATCAGAGGATGAAGATGCAATCGGATCCTTGCTAGTGATCACTTTTTTCTTAGAAGAAGAGCTAGTTTGTTTGACTTGACTGGTCTTTGAACTGCTTGCTTCTGTTGCCTTTTCTTCTTTATTCCCGCCACAAGCTCCTAGGAAAAGACTAGCTGTAAGAGCTAGCGCTGCTAGGGAAACGATTTTTTTGTTTTTCATAACGGAACCTCTTTTTGTAACATTTGTAATATTTTGTAACGTTATTGTAACACTGTTATATGAGGCTGTCAATAGTTTCTCAAATATTTTTCTAATTTGAAAGAAGTTTTAGGTAAGCTCCTATACTATCACAAAAAGAGCCGGACACATAATCCGGCTACTCATTATTTGTACACTTCTTGATAGAATTCGATCTTGTCCCCTTTTTTGACAGTGGTTTCTGCCGCTCCTTTGGGAGCCATCTCGCCATTGATCTTGTACATCCAGTAAAGGCCTTTGGCTTCGTCTTGACTGTGACCGTCAATCGAGGTGATCATGCCATTTTTTTCTTCAATCTTGTAGTTGGCTTTGAGCACTTTCATGAGGTTACTCTCTTCTGCTACTTTCAAGGTTTTCGATTGCGCTTTTTGACCTTCTGGCGTCACGCTAATTGTAATCGAAATTTCGTTTTTCTTGGCAACTTCTGTGCTAGAAGCTGTTGGTTGATTGTTTGTGCTATGAGACGGAGCGCAACTCACTAAAAGAAGGGCTGCAAGCAAGGTCGTCAAGCTAGAAATGATTTTTTTCAACATAAAATCTCCTAAAGATATGATAGATAATGGGATAAAAAGCGATCGTTGATAAAGCATGGGCCAGGTTAAAACTAAAACCATTGACCAAAGCATAGGTCCACCAAGGAATATGGTAAATCAGGGCATAAACACTATCGATCAAGACCCCATAAGCAAAGGACAGTAGCCCCACAAAAAGGATCTGAAGGACAAAGGGCAACCACTTGTAACTGATATGCCAAAAGAGCATCAAGCAGCCAAAGGCGACAATCTGAAAGAACACAATCAGGCTCATCCCCAGGAAAAAGGCGGAGACAAACATGGTGATCATCATCACAAGAAAAGCAAAGCTATACCCTTCAAATATCACTAAGAGAAAGAAGATGGCAGAAATAGGTTGGACATTTGGAAAAGGGGCAAAAGCCTGACGTAGAGCGATACAAAGGGCCGCCAAAAGCGAAATACGGGTTAATCGCTGAAGCGTCATGACGTCCTCCTAGACAATCTCGAACTTGATCGTTCCGGCTGTTGTTCCAACTTTGATGGTTTGCCCTTCTTGGACTTGGCCTTTCAGCAATAGCTCTGCTAGTTGATCTTCCACTTCAGTCTGCAAAACACGACGGAGTGGACGAGCTCCCATTTCTGGATCGTACCCTTTGGTTGCTAGCAGCTTGAGCGCTGAAGGCTGGAATTTGAGGGTCATGCCTTGTTCTGCCAATGTCGCAATGAGCGGTTTGACCATGACTTTCACCACCTGCTGCATGTCCTCGCTTGAGAGGCTATGGAAGACAACCTTTTCATCAATCCGGTTGATAAACTCTGGACGATAGGTCTTCTTCAACTCTTCAAACATGCGTTTTTCCATATTGGCCTGGTCAAAGCGGATATCTTTGGAACCAAAACCAACTGTCTTATCATCCCGAAGGGCTGTTGCTCCCAGGTTTGAGGTCATGATGATAATGGTATTAGAGAAGTCGATCTTCCGGCCTTTGCTATCGGTTAAGACTCCGTCATCCAAGACTTGCAAAAGGACATTAAAAATGTCTGGGTGGGCTTTTTCCACCTCATCAAATAAGAGGACAGAATACGGTTTGTTGCGGACTTTCTCGGTCAACTCGCCCCCTTCTTCGTAGCCCACATAGCCTGGAGGGGCACCGTTGAGGCGGCTAGCGGCGAATTTTTCCATGTACTCACTCATGTCAAACCGAATCAGAGCTGATTCATCATCAAATAAAACTTCCGCCAAGGCTTTGGCTAGCTCTGTTTTTCCGACACCGGTAGGTCCTAGGAACATGAAAGAACCGATCGGACGTTTATTGCTACGGATACCCGATTGATTGCGACGAATAGCCCGACTGATACTAGATACGGCTTGATCTTGACCAATCACGCGCTTGTGCAATTCTGTTTCTAAGTTTAGGTACTTCTTGGCATCGGTTTGGGTCAGTTTTTGAGTTGGAATACCCGATAATTGGCTCAAGGTCACCAAAACATCTTGGTCATTGACCTCTTTTTTGTAGACAATGGGAGCAGCCTCTACTTGTAAGAGCTGGGCTGCTTTCTTCCACTTGCCATCCATCAAAGCCCGGTCCAAGGCGGTCAACTCTTCTTTTACGTGACCGTTGGAATCGCGGTTTTGTACGGTAGCTGCCGCTTCATCCAAGAGATCAATGGCTGAATCTGGCAATTGACGGCTGGTCAAATAGCGGTGGGCATATTTGACAGCTGTTTCGATCGCTTCATCGGTAATGACCACATGATGGTGGTCCTGGTAGGTCTCTTTCAAGCCTTGGAGAATTTGGATGCTATCTGCAACACTTGGCTCTTCAATGGTAACTTTCGCAAAACGACGAGAGAGAGCCGCGTCTTTTTCGATATGCTTTTGGTACTCATCTTGAGTCGTAGCCCCAACTGTACGCAAGGTTCCTCGTGCCAGGGCTGGTTTTAGAATATTGGCTGCGTCTAAGGTCGAATCAATGCCCGATCCTGACCCCATAATGGTATGCAGTTCATCGATAAAGAGAATCACGTGACCGTCTTCTTCGATGTCCTGGATAATATTGTTCATCCGTTCTTCAAAGTCCCCACGGAAGCGCGTCCCTGCCACCACATTCATGAGATCCAGCTCCAGGACACGCATTTGCGCGATTTCAGCTGGAACATTGCCACTAGCGACACGCTGGGCCAGACCTAATGCAAGAGCAGTCTTTCCGACCCCTGCTTCTCCCACCAATACAGGATTGTTCTTGGTCTTGCGGCTGAGGATTTGGATCATGCGTGAAATCTCTGCATCCCGGCCGATCACAGGCTCGAGCTGACCTGCACGCGCCATTTCTGTCAAATCACGGGTATAGTCTTCAAGACCTCCACTTGTACTTGGGGGCATGCCCATCATATTCCCCATAGTTTGGCGGTTAGGGTTTTGGGCCCGATAAAGACTCCGGATAGCTTTAATATCATTTTTGTCCCAGCCTGCCTTGTCTTCTAGATTCTTTCGAAGGGAAGCAATGGGAACACCCTTGTCTTGCTCTGTAAAGGCAAAGCCGGCAAACTCCATGACTTGGCTAGCCAAGGTCCCACGGTCCGCTAGAAGAGAGAGGAGCACATGCTCTGTTCCCAAGGTCTTGGCATGAAGGACCTGGGCAATCTCCTTTGCGTGCTTCATCATCGCTTCCATCCGATAAGAAAATGGGAAGATTTCATACCGATTGTCGCTTTGAAAAGCCTGGCCTGTAATATGCTCCGCTGCATCCTGAAATTCGTCAATCTGCATAGGATAATCGTTGAGTACAGAACCTGCCACGCTATAGGGATTATTGGCCATGGCCGTCAAAAGATGCCAAGTATCTAAGGTATTCCCTTGGTAGTGGCCTGCTAGTATTTGGGCCGCTTCTATACTTTCTAACAGTGCTGTTGAATAGTTCATCTAGTCGGTATTTCCTTTTCTATCTACTTGTTGAATGATTTTTTTCAGCATATCGGCTCGTATGATGAGAGCATCTCGACCTAGAACCTCATCGGAGGTCGTCGCAAAGAACAGCTGAGTCTCACGTTTTGTTAATAATTTTTCTTCATGGAGCATCTGGAGGATATCATGGAAGACCTGCTGGCTGATGGTCTCTCCAATATTGGCTGCCAAGTCTTGAAGCATCTGATGGTGATCTGAAAACTGGACCTTGCCAATGCGGATATAACCGCCACCACCGCGTTTACTTTCTACAATATAGCCTCGACTCTCGGTAAAGCGGGTCTTAATGACATAGTTAATCTGACTAGGGACGACCTGAAAGACATCTGCCAACTCACTTCTTTTGAGCTCTGCCATGCCAGCTTGAGCCAGCAAGGCCTTGATATAAGCTTCAATGCTATCAGATGTGTTCTTATTTGCCATGATGCTCCTTTCTGACTTGTTTTCTTCTAGATAGATGCTCTACTCTTTAGCGCATAAAGATGCCCTTGGAGTGTTTGTTTTGATCATTGACCTTATTTGACTATTATACAATTTTTATGGCTGTAAATAAAGCAAAGACTCTATGGAAATAGGAATCTCTTAAGAAGACAAAATAAAAGAGGTTAGTGAGAACTAACCTCTTATGAGAAGAATCAACTACTCTCTGCGACGAGCGAATTTCTCACCACATTCACAAAACCTTTCTTTGAATATCGGTTTAAGCTTCTTTCCATTTCGACTGTTGAACGACTTCTTCCATCACTTGGACTGTCAGCTCTGGAATAAAACCAACCAGACTTCCTTGATCCGGATGCAACAATTTGACCTTAAAGTCATAGACATCTGTCTCCTTGCCTGCAAAATCAAGGGTTGGGACTTGGACTGTTTTTTCTGTCTCTCCATCTGCAAACTCGAGAGTGACATTGGTATCTTTATAAACCTTGCCATGAACCCCTGTTCCTGGTTCTGTGATTAATTTAAGACTGGCACTTCCTTTAGAGCCACCTTTTCTCTTGACGACGACTTGCGCTGGGTCGCCTTTCTTAACGGCTAGGGTTGGCTGGGCAAACTCAAAGAGACCCTTTTCTTGGTTATTGAGGGCATAAATCCCTTCCGTTGCGATTGCATCTCCCTTGCTATTGACCAAGGTCAAAGTATGGGCTCCTGCTTTCAAATCCGGTGTTTCATAGACCTTTTGGCTGCGTTTGCGGCTTGGACTTTGGGTATTAACCGTCGCTAGTTTTTGGCCATCGACATAGACATCCATTTCCCCATGACCAGGGTCTACGGTTGCGACGACATAGGCTTTGGTGCCTTCAAACTGATAGGTCACCGAAGCTCCCTTTTCCTTGGTCCACATTGAGGTGCCTCGAACGCCTTCTCCATCTTCATTCCATTGGCTATTGGCACGATCAGCAGTCCGGTCAGAATGATAGGCCAAACCAAGCGGATAGCCATCCGTTTCTTCAATGCTAGCTGGCGTCTTATAGACAGAGACGCCGTTCAAGATTGGAGTGGCTTGGGCATCGGTGATGGACACCCGGAGGTAGCGGCTATCAACTGGTTGCCCTTTGATCAAACGGCGGTATCCAACGGTTGACCCAGCCCCAAAAGGAACCCATTGCCCATTCACCGCTACATCGATGGTGAAACCGGAAATCCGTTGGCCTTTCTCGATGGTTTCTTTGAGCTCTACCACATCAAAATATTGCTCTTTTCCAAGATCGAGGACAAAAGATCCGGTCTTGGCATCATCGGCAGGTGCCCAACTGGTCTTCTCATCTCCATCCGTCAAATAGCTGGCTGAGTAATGAGCATTGCGACGTGTCGAGTCAGCTTCTACCAAAGCGCCCGCCGCATAGTCCACACTGTAGAGTTGGTCCAAGGTCTGACGGAATTCTTTCAAACGCGCCACATCCGCATCCGCAAATTTTCCGTCTTGGTTGGGTGGGATATTGAGCAAAAGCGGGGTTCCACGACCAACCGATTTGAAGTAAATATCCATCAATTCGCGCAAAGACTTAGGCTCTTGATTGTCATGGTAGAACCAGCCGGAACGAATGGAAACATCGGCTTCTCCCACTGAGTATTGCTTCCCTTCTGAATCCCCGTGATTGAGGTAACTGTTGGATGGATTGTTGCGAATCTTATCCGGATTGACCTTATGCCAAACTGGATCTCCGGCAATTCCCTTTTCATTTCCAATCCAACGAACATTGGTCGGCTCAGCTGAGAAGATGGCTATATCTCCTTGGGCCTTGCGGATGGCATCAAACCACTTATCAAAGGTATAGGTGACTTTTTGAGCCCCATCGCCACGCGCTCCATCCATCCAGACTTCCACGAACTTGCCCTTGTTTCCATATTTTGGATCTTCAAGGATTTCTTTGAGCTGGTTGAGATAGTATTCGTTGTATTGGTCCTCTGTATCCACATGGTAGAGCGGGCTGTGAGCATCCCAAGGGGAGAGGTAGACTCCCATATCCATGTCATACTTGCTGGCAGAAGCAGAAACTTCGGCTAGGACATCGCCTTTTCCTTCCTTCCAACCACTTTTGG
This sequence comes from uncultured Streptococcus sp., assembly GCA_902373455.1. Classification (GTDB taxonomy): domain Bacteria; phylum Bacillota; class Bacilli; order Lactobacillales; family Streptococcaceae; genus Streptococcus. The sequence continues at coordinate 12,901 of CABKMC010000002.1, read as the reverse complement.
CAATGGTATGGTCGGTGTATTTAGAAGGGTACAAGAGGAAGCCATCGTGGTGCTTGACGACCATGATGGTCCGTTTGAAGCCCGCCTCTTTCAGGGTTTTGATCCACTGATCGGTATCCAGATGCTCTGGATAGAAATAACAAGGATCTTCTTGCCCATCTCCCCACTCACGATCATAGTAGGTATTCATCCCAAAATGGATGAAAGCCGCCAATTCTTCGCGGTGGTATTGCATTTGGGCCTTGCTTGGAAGCGGTCCATAATCCGCAATCTCAGACTCCTCATCTAGAGAAGTAGCTGGTTGGGTGGCTTCTGTCCCTTGGCTAACTGTGCGGTTTTCTTTCTCACTCGTTGCAGCTGAGGAATGCTCTGATTCTTCTTGGTGCTCGTTCACAACTGTTTCCTCCTATCTTTGCTTTTTAACACATCTCATTTTGATCGCCGGTGACTCTCACTATTTTGGGCTTGCTCATATTTAGTTATTTGAACAAAAAGCCCAAAGATAAGCTAGTGATTGTCTTTATCTTCAAGTATCCTAGACTGTTTCAACTGTTCGGCATCATTGATTAAGTGTAGGCGGTATTCTTGTAAGATGGTGCCATCTTCTGCTTTGTGGACGACACGGATTGGCTCACCTTCATGGACGCTTGGCACAACTGTTGCAAGACCGTGATGGCTAGCTGTTGCTTCCACTTGTAGATATGCCCGATCACGCGCATCGATGTAGTAATCTATCACACTTGGGTTAACACCTGGCAAGACATCGCCATTAACACGAATGGTCACCTGGCTCTTTTCTTCTGCCGCAACCTTATTTGCAAATACTTGAATCTCTGAAATAGAGCTTCCACGTTTACCTTCTGGTGTCTTCATTCGGATCCGAACGGCATAGGTGTCGACTTTATCAAAACTAAAATGATTCATCTTGCCAGCTGTCACTGCTTCTTCAACGCTTAGGTTGCTGACTTCTTTCCAGTTAGCTGGGTTGTTAAATGGATGGTCTGTTTCGTCTTTGACGCGATTTGGATTGCTTGGTACTGCTGGGATTTGTTCCCCTGTATAGTACTCAATCACATACTCACTTGGAGCCCCAACGCCATGGTCTTCGTGGAAACCAACATGGAGGTTGTCCACTGCTCGCTTGGTCAAGATACCAGAGTCCCCAAACAAGATTCCAACAGAATCTTCCGCATTGTCACGGCCCCAGTTGGTCCAACGGTTGGCTGGAGCATCGGTAAAGGAGATGACCTTATCATTGACCTTAGCAACTGGATCTGCATCATTAGAGTCACTTGCAAAAGCAAGTGGCAAGACTGAGCCTGTCCATTGTTCTGCTACGTTTGCCCCTTTGACTGTGGTGCTAGAAACACGAATATGAAGACGAGTTGGCAGGTTGGTTCCTTCTACACGACCAGAGAGAACAACTTCTCCTTCTTGGGCCAAGAGTTGCGGATCGACCGCATCCCATACTATCTTGGCAGCATAGGTCTTGCCATTAGAGTGATAGGTCCGCACGCTTTCTGGAAGTGCTGGTTTTTCACCGACTGGAGTTGTGGTGCTGACTTCTTCTACAGCGATAATGCCTTCAACGGTGACTTGGGCTTGGGCTTCTTTCTCCACTCCCTCTACCTGACCTGTGACTGTAAAGTTATGGTAATCCTTGACTTGATCTGCTGTTACGGCATCCCAGGTCACGCGTTTTTCTTTCGGGAATCCCTTATCATACTCAACCAAGACTGTCTCTGGAAGAGCTGGCAACACGTTTCGATCGGTGCTGATCCGTACAGGACGCACCTTGACAACTGTCTTTTCTTCTGGATTTGGCGTGATGGTAAAGCTGACTTCTCCTGTTTGTCCTTGGAAGTTGGCTTCTAAATGAACCAGCCCTGCTTCCCGCAATTCCAAACCTTTCTTAGTCGCAACCGCTTTTCCTTGACTTCCCGCTGTTGTTTTGATATCGATTTGATCTGCTTTCAGACTTGCTAGACTGCCATCTTGGTAATGGGCAATGACTTCAAGTACTACCGTTTGGTCTTCCTTGAGTTCCTGTCCTTCTGGCAGACGCAATTCTAAACGCTCAATCTGTGGACTTTCTTCTTGGAATTGGACCACATAGGTCTGTACAACTCCCGTATTCTTAGCAGTAACATAGATTTGAGCCTTCAAACCATTTTCTCGATTGGCTTGTAGGACCGTCATTTGAGCATTTTCTGCACTTGCTGTGACTTGACCTGGCTCTTGACCATAAGTTAGCGAACGGAAAATGGTATGGTTACCACTGCCAAATTTTGGAAGAGCTACTCCATCTAGCTGAACCGTTGGTTTCTTAGCCTTGGCTACATCTCCTCCTGCAACCACTAGTGTTGCTTGAACCGTTTCCCCATTGCCTAATATTCCTGTCGCTTTCAAGCGTGCTCCTGGTGTGGACAACTGATCTTCTTGACCAGCTTCCAAGGTCCATTGATCAACTTCATAGCTAACTGTTCGGCCATCTGTGAAGACCAATTGCACAGTCTTATCCACTGTCGCTCGGTCTGCTCCCTGCGGGATTTGTTTGATAACTGAAAGAACTTGCTCCACGCCAATCACATCGACCAGAGCTTCGACTGTGCGTCCTTGAACATGACCTGTCACACGAACTTGGCCTACACGACTATAGTCTGCTTTGTCCCACTCAACGGCTTCTTCTTGGGCCTTGCCATCGCTATAGACCACATTGACCTTACTTGGTAAGGCAGGCTCTTCTCCCAGATAAGCACTTTGTCGAACGGGTTCCACACCCAATACGGTGCGTTCCGCTTGGTCCTTCTTACCTGTAAAGAGACTGACTTGGTCTGATTGCAAGCGGTCTGAGTCTGCATACAGAGTAAAGGCACCCGCCTGCTCAGTTGATTTGACAATGACCACACCTTTGCCGTTAAAGGCTTTGCGTTGCCATGAGCCATCTGCCTGCGCTTTGTAGCGCTCACGGCTGGCTTGTTCCCCGTTGTCGACACCGACAATTTGACCTTGTCCATGCAAATGGAAATGCACCACATTATTGGCAGTTGGCACGACACGGCCTGCTTCATCGACAATTTCATAGGTAATATAGGTCAAATCCTTACCGTCTGCTGCAATCGCATGTTCTTCTTTCAACAAGCGAACACCTGTAGCCTTGCCGGCTGTTTCGACTTGATCTTTCGCAATCACGTCGCCTGCTTCGTTGCGGGCAATGGCTTCCACTTTGCCTGGTACATAAGGAACCAACCACTCTAGATAGAGTTCATTCGGATTTGCCCCTTCCTGATAGGTCCGGCCATCAGCTGTGGTCTTCTTGGTAAAGGTCTTCACTCCTTGTGATTCCCCATTGACAATCAATTCCACACTGTGGGCATTAGAGAAGGAATGAACAGGAATCCGACCTTCTTCATCCATGACACGATTGGCCAATTCTGGGTTGTCCCAGTTCCAATGCGGCAAGAGATGCACCATCGGATGCTTTTCAGCCGATACCCATTGACTTTGGTAGAGGTAAAAATCATTCTTTGGAAGACCTGCCGTATCGACAATACCAAAATAAGAACTTTTCACAGGTGTGTCATTTTGGTTGTGCCATGGGGTTGGCTCACCGATATAGTCCGTACCAGTCCAGATAAATTGTCCTGCATAACCGGCATGATCACGGTCAAAGGTCCAAGAGGCGGTTGCTGTCCGACCCCAACCAACCCGGTCATTGCCGTAGTCTGATTGTTCATAGTGGCGGTCTTCTTGGTTGCTACCGACCCATTCTCTTTCAGGATGGTAGTAAGAGCCCCGTGTCCGCGTTGCAGAAGAGGTTTCCGAACCATAAATGAGCCAGTTTGGATGTTTCGCCCGTAAGCTTTCATAGTTGGCCTCTGAATAGTTAAATCCAACCGCATCGAGCTCTGCTGCTACCTTTTCATGGCCTCCTGAGCCATCACCAAAGCGGAATTTATCAGCTCCCATGGTGACATAACGGGTTGCATCCACGTCCTTGATGGTCTTGACCAACCGACGAACAGTTGCGACAGATTTGTCTGAACCATCTGCTTCACCGACTTCGTTACCGATTGACCACATGACAATGGCTGGATTGTTCTTGCCCCGCTCTACCATGGTTCGTAGATCGTAATCGGACCAAGTATCCCCCTTACGAGCTTCTGGGTGAGTGGCATCTTTTTCAAAGAAACGACCATAATCGTATTGTTTCTTACCACCATACCAGGTATCAAAGGCTTCTTCTTGGACCATCAAGCCCAACTCAGCAGCAATTTTTAAGGTTTGTTCACTGGCTGGGTTGTGGGTCGTCCGAATCGCATTGACCCCCATGTCTTTCATCTGTTTGAGACGACGGTATTCAGCCTTGTAATTTTCCTCAGCTCCAAGAGCCCCGTGGTCATGGTGAAGGGATACTCCGTGGAATTTCGTCGCCACCCCATTCAGGAAGAAGCCACCTTCTGGCGTCCAGTTGAGATAGCGATAACCAAAGCGTTCCTTTTGCACATCGACCAACTGCGAATCCCGATAAACCCGCGTATACAAGGTATAGAGAGCTGGATGATCCGTTTTCACATCCCAGAGGGTTGGTTTTTCAACATGCAAGGTTTGAGAAAGGTTGATCGCTTGACCTGCTAGAACAGCTTGTGCTTCACTGCGCGTTTTTTCGCTCACCACTTGGCCATTTTGATCGACAATTTCATATTCCGCATAAATACTATGGGCTTGATCATCTTGGTTGACAATGCGGCTCTTCACCACCGTATCTACTGCCCCATTTTGCTGTTTTTCCAACTGAGGGGTCGTAATCGTAGTCCCATACTGCGCTAAATGAACCTTGTCCGTCACACTCAGCTTAACATCCCGGTAAATCCCGCTACCAGAATACCAACGGCTACTTGGTTGTTGATTGACCACATGAACGGCGATGGTATTCTCGCTTCCATCTGCGTTCAAATAAGGGGTAATATCATAAGAAAAGGCATTGTAGCCATTTGGATAATGACCGACGAATTGTCCGTTTACATAGACTTTGGAATCCATGTAAACCCCGCCAAATTCCAAGCGAACCTTCTTATCTAGATCTTTGTCATCCAAACGGAAGGTCTTACGGTACCAAGCATCCCCACCGTTTAATTGACCGCCTTCATTTTGAGCAGGAGAGTTGTGATCGAAATCAAAGAAAATAGACCAGTCATGAGGAAGATCTAATTTTTTCCAATCCTTGACATCCACTTGACGCCCTTCTGCACCAGGAGCCGCATTTAATTTAAAATACCAATCTTTATTAAAATCACGTTCTCGATCTTGCACAATATCCTCCGCTACACGATTTTGATCTGGAGCTGCTGTTTCTTCCCTTCCTGTAGCACGCTCAGATGAAGCTGAAACAGGCTGGCCTTCGCCTTGAGGCGCCGGCTTTCCCTCAGCTCTGGTAGGGGTGATGACAGCTGGAGCTTCTGAAACCCTTGCACCAGCTTCAGGAACTTCCGTTTCTGAATTTTCCGTTACAACACTTGGTGTCTCCATCGAAGTCGGTTCACTTTCGAGGGCTGGCTTTTCTTCCGCATGGACCCTTGAAAGACCCAAGGCCGAAATCCCAATCACAACAGAACAAGCTCCAACTGAGAGCTTACGAATACTAAAAACAGGACGCTTTTCAAAAAAAGACTTTCCCATAAAAACCTCCTCTTAGGATTAACCATTCAATTTGTAAGCGCTTTCTTATACCTGCGAACGCTTACAGAAAATCACATATTAACTATACCAAAAAAATAGGAGCGATAGGCCTCGATTTCGCTCCAACTATAGTTAGATTAAGAACTCCTTTAATTAGTGGAAACAAGCTTTATTTGTTACCTACCCGTAATAAAAATATGATAAAATGGTTCAACTAATATAAAAAAATGAGGTTTACCTATGAGTGAAAAAATAGAATATAAAAAAGAAAAAATTTCTTATTCCTATTCTATCGTTCCTATAATCGTGATGATTTTAATTTTTCTATTTCAAGCAATCCAATCAGGTTCTCAAGTAAAATCAACTCCCCAAGGGACCTTCTCTAGTTCAAGGCAAGAACTTCACTACTCTTCAACCCAAAATCAAATCACGTCCGCAAGGAATACCGAAGCCTCTCAGCTTTCGAGTTCAAGAAATAATGATGATTTTCTTTTTCTTTTTCTTGTATTCACCGGATTTTCTATCGCTTCCTTCTTACTTATCGCCTGCTACAATGGGATGACAGCAATTGAGCCTCCCCTCCTCACTATCACTGATGATGCTATCTATACGATTGGAAATGCATATCGAAACCAGTTACAGATGAAATATAGCGACATCCATAAAATAGAATACAAAATAAAAACTAGCTCCGCTAACGATGTTACTTATACAGATCGCTTTCTTTATTTTTATGATAAGAAGGACAAACTACTCGACAAGGTGAATTTTTCAAATGCAGAAGGAGCCGATTTTAATACAATACAAAAGCAAATTAAAGAACGCGCACCTCACATCGAATGGATTTATCCTTCCTAAATAAATTTCTACTAATTTTTCCCACTAGAAAAAACACCAAAAAAATAGAAGCCAATGGCTTCTATTTTTTTTATGATCTTATAATCCTGGTTCTTGACCAAGTTCAGCTGCCACCATCCAAATGTTCTTTTCAAGTTCTGCTTTAGCCCCAACAAAGATATCGTTGGTTACATCGTCGCCTTCAGCGTCGGTAACATCCAAAGCTTTTTGGTAAAGGCCGTCAAGGTAATGAAAGATTTCAAGAACACGTGTCAAGCTTTCTTCTACATTTTTCGTAAATGTTCCACGGCGTTCTTCAATATTGCTGTGTTCCAAAAATTCAGTCATGCTAGAATATGGCGCGCCACCAAGAGTGATCAAGCGTTCGCTCACTTCATCCAAGGTTGCATCCAAGCTGTCCATGTATTCGTCCATCTTTGGATGCCAAACCATAAAGCCACGTCCACGCATATACCAGTGTACTTGGTGAAGGGCAATGTGAGCGACGTAGAGATCTGCTACGACTTGGTTCAAGAGGGCTTTTGTTTCTGGAAGAGTTTCTTTATTAGAAGGTGCAAAAGTTGCTACATCAGTAGCTGCTTCATGTTTCATAGTTGTCATGTCATTTCTCCTTTTTTATAATGATTCTAATTAACTATGTCTTTATTATATGCTTCCTCCACCAGAAAGTCAAGATAAAAGATTTAAAAAGTTCATCCCAAAGCTGGAATAGTTGTCAATTGAAGGAAGATACGATAGAATGAAGAAGACTAATCGAAAGGCTTGACCAATGAAATATATCTTTACCTTCCTAATCTCCATGGTTCCCCTCGTTGAATTGCGCGGGGCCATCCCTTTTGCCATTGCAAATGGTATTCCCTTATGGACAGCGCTCCTGATCGGAGTGATTGGAAATCTTCTCCCCGTCCCTCTGATCTTCTTCTTCGCCCGCCATATCCTCACTTGGGGCGCAAAAAAACCGATCATCGGAGGCTTTTTTAGCTGGTGTCTCAATAAGGGCCATAGAGGCGGACAAAAATTAGAGAAAGCTGCAGGAGACAAAGGAATCTTCTGGGCCCTACTCCTATTCGTCGGCATTCCTTTACCAGGAACTGGTGCCTGGACCGGAGCTCTTGCAGCTTCTATCCTTGACTGGGACTTCAAACGCAGTAGCCTCGCAGTCATGCTCGGAGTGATCCTAGCCGGCCTCATCATGGGAACCCTGTCCCTGCTTCTAGGAATCGATACCTTCGCACATTAAGCAAAAGACTGAAGCAACGGCTTCAGTTTTTGCATGCAAAAAAGATGCTTCCGTTCCTCTAAGAGTATAGACAAACTATTTTTTTTAAAATCTAATAAATTCTATAAAACAAAAAAATTTATTTATTAGAATTACTCAGTCATCTACTAAAACTTTCCGCTGTGAGAAAAGTGCTAGAAACAATCATGTTTCTAGCACTCGGGAGTTTTGGAACCTTAGGTCCAAAACTAAGTCATGGAACTTCTTTGAAGTTCGCTGACGTCCGTACTCACCTAAGGAAAGCTTCTGGCATAATTTTATTATAGATCTGAAGAAAATCCAACTCCCTTTTCATTTACAAATCCAAGTCTGCGTATGGTTTCCGGTAGCCCACTTGAACCACTTTTCCGTCTTTAACAAGTAGGGGGCGCTTGATCAGCATACCATCTGAAGCAAGGAGATCCGCCGCTTCTTTCACCGTCAGTTGATCCACCTTATCTTTCAAACCGAGTTCCCGGTATTTCATCCCGCTGGTATTAAAGAAAGACTTGATTGGTAGGCCAGATGCTGCCATCCAGTCCTGTAATTCTTGACTAGTCGGTGTTTCGGTTACAATATTTTGGCTCTGAAACTCACATTGGAGACCGTCCAATTCTGATTTAGCCTTTCGACAAGTCGAACATTTTGGGTATTCAATAAAGGTATACATCGATTTCATTTCTCCTTCCAGGTAATTCCTTCGTGTTGTAAGAGCCAGCGTTTGCGATCGAGTCCAGACGCATAGCCTGTCAATTCTCCATTTTTTCCCATCACGCGGTGACAGGGAACTAGGATCGACAAGGGATTGCGCCCAACTGCTTGTCCCACGGCCTGAGCAGAACCACAAGAAAGATCCTGAGCCAGCTGGCCATAGGTCTTAGTCTCACCATAGGGGATCTCTCGCAACAACTGCCATACCCGCTCTTGAAAGGCTGTTCCTTTTGGCACTAATGGAAAGCTGATGGGAATTGGGGCCCCAGCAAAATAATGGTCCAACCACTCCTTCACCTTCTCATGGTAGGGATGGAACTGCTCCAGCGCCCCAAAAGGATCGGGCGCATCCTCTTTCGGGTCGTAAAAATCAAGCTCTACAAGGCCTTCTTCGCTGACAATGATCGAAAGAAGGCCCATAGGGCTCTCATAGAATTGTTTAAGATAGAGTGTCATTGTAGGCCGCTTCTGCTCTTTGGTCCCAGCGGTCCTCTTCTGAGACCACTTGGAACAAACTGGTTTCTGCTTTTCGTTTGATCTTTTGATAAGCCAGACGGACGCCATCAATTGGGACCTTTCCACAATAATGGTAGCCTAATTTTTCAAGCAAATGTTGCATGACCAGATTATCCGGATGCGTATCGCAACGGAAATCAGGCCCTTTTTCACCTTCGATTAAGCCTTGAAGGAAAGTCTGAGCCACCCCCTTGCCAGCAGCTTCTTTGGCCACAGCGACGCGGTGAAACGTGATATACATATAGTTATCATGCTCCCACTTGCCCTCGTAAATCTCATTATAGGCTGCTTCATTTCCCTTGTGGACGGCAGCATAGGCGACGATTTCCTGATCTTCAACGGCAACATAGCCGCGACTTTCTAGAATATCCTCAAAAATGATCTCTTCATCTGGATAACCATCCTGCCACTGATCGACCTGTCTTTGAGCCAGGCTTTCCTTAGCATCTTGGATGATTTCCATAATTCGCTGGATCTCATTTGGATAAGCCATTCTAATTTCCATCCTGCTTCCAACCTTTCCTAGTCTTGATGGTAACGAGCATAAAGCTCACTCTTTTGCAGGCCGTATTGTTTGGCGACCTGTTTGATTGCTTGATTCTTCTTCATCCCCTCTTGGACCAAGGTATCGATCTCTTGGATCAAGTCAACCTCTTCTAAGTCTAGCTCTTCTTCCTTGGCTCCTTCGACGATCAGGAGGCACTCCCCTTTGAGGGGATTTTCTTCCAGAAATGCGACTAACTCAGAAATACTGCCACGAGTATATTCTTCGTAGATCTTGGTCAATTCACGAACCAAGACAACCGGACGATCCCCATAGACAGCCAACATATTCTCTAAGGTCGCCTTCACCCGATGGGGCGACTCATAAAAGATCTGCGTCTCCGGATAGGCCACTTTTTCTTGGAAAAAGGCCTTTTGTTGCCCCTCTTTGCGAGGTAGAAATCCATAAAAAATATGAGGTTGAGGGGCTAGGCCACTGGCAATCAAGCCAGTAATCCCTGCACTTGGACCAGGAACAGCTACGACAGGAATCTCGCGTTCAATCGCTGCCTTAACCAAATCATGACCAGGATCAGAGATACTTGGGAGTCCTGCATCTGAGACCTGCGCCAAATCTTTTCCAGATTCTAGATGAGCGATCAGATCTGGAATTTTCTCCTGGGCATTATGCTCATGAAAACTAGTCTGGGGAGTCCTAATCTCAAAATGCTTGAGCAAGAGGCCTGTATTTCTGGTATCCTCAGCTGCGATCAAGTCCACATCCTTCAAGGTCTGGACCATGCGGTAACTCATATCCTCCCGGTTGCCGATCGGTGTTGGGACTAGGTAGAGGACCCCTGTTTTCTTTTCCCCTTTAAAACTTCGTTGGATCTGCATGCTTACTCCCTAAATAACAACTCGTCACAAAACATACACTCTTCATCGTTCTCACGGCGTTGACCATAGGAATAGGTGCAAATATGAAAGCCGTCGTTGTAAATTCGTTGCAAATTTTCACGACCATGGTGTTGTGACTTTGCGGATGCGGTCTTCTCAACTTCCCCCAAACGCTCTCTCAATTTATCATTTTCTAAGCGAAGAGCTGTATTTTCTTCGATGACTTGTTTCAAATTTTTCTTGATGGCTTCGACTTCAGCCAAGGTGACCAACAAATTCTGAGAAAAGCCGTCTAAAGCATCAAATAATTCTTTTTTATTCATTCTGACTCCTTAACTTTCTAAGCTCAAAACCATATATTCTAGAGCATTTTGAAAAGAAACATTGGCCTTCCACATGGTGCGAGCAAGACTCAATTTTTCCAGCAGCTGCTGGGATCTGCTCAAGCGCAACTGCTCTTCTAAAGCCAACTCCATCAATCGAAAGGCTTGGCTTTGTTTTTCCTTATCATCTGCTAAGCTCACCAATCGAGTCACTTCCAAATAGGCGCTATTCAAATTGGAGTGACAACGTTCGATGAACTGATTACAAACTTTCGCCAACTCAAAAAAAGTAGCATTCTTTTTTTGCTGCTCTGCCTCTTCAAGACTAAAACTAAATCGAGCTACTAGACTTGCCTGCGATTTAATCAAACCTTCTTTTTCTAGACGTTCGGTAAGGTAGGCTTGCTTTTTGGGAAAATGGACCTGCTGGGCCCGACTCTTGATGGTCGGTAAGACCAAGTTTTCATCAGATGTCAACAAGAAGAGATAGATCTCACTCTGGGGCTCTTCCATAACCTTTAAGAGAGAATTCGCTGCATTGGTGTGCATCTTGTCCGCATCTTGGACGATAAAGACCTGCCGACTTCCTTCAAATCCGGATTGAGAAAAGTCTTGAACGAGCGAGCGAATACGATCAGTCTTTATGATCTGGTTGACTGGACGCACGATCTTCACATCTGAGAATTCTTCTTCAGCAATCAAGCGGCAGGACCGACATTTACCACAAGGCCAGACTCCTTGCAAATCTTCACAAAACTGACTTTGAGCTAGCAAGAGGGCCATCTCAAAACTGGCAAACGAACCTGTAAAAAGATAAGCATGACTGAGCTGTTTGTGTTCTAGGATCTGGGTGAAGCGCTCCACCAATTCTGGCTGGAGCTGTTGGATCTCTTCTAGATTCATTTCAATGTCCCCAAGCGATTTTCTAAAACAGCCAAGACATCCGTAAAGACTGCTTCAAAGGATTGACTGGCATCGATTTTCACGATGCGCTCTGGTTCCTTTTCATACAAGGCCAAATAACCTTGTCTGACCTTTTGGTGAAGTTCCAATCCTTCCAAATCCAAACGATTGACTTCCCGCTCTTGGTTTTTCGCAATTCGTGCGAGCCCTTCTTCGACATCCAGATCAAAGTAAAGGGTTAGATCTGGCTTAAGACCATCTGTCGCGAATTGATTGAGCCACTCGATATCTTCCACACTCAGACCGCGACCATACCCTTGATAAGCCACCGAGCTATCAATAAAGCGGTCCATCAAGACAACCTTCCCAGCTGCAAGGGCTGGCAAGACACGTTCCACCAAATGCTGCCGGCGACTAGCAATATAGAGCAACAACTCGGTCTTGGCATCCATACTAGTATGGTCTGGATCCAAAATGACTTGGCGGATCTTTTCGGCAATGTCGACACCACCTGGTTCACGGGTTGTAATAAAAGGAATTCCTTTTTCTTCAAGTAGAGGCAAAATGGCTTCTAGGACCGATGATTTTCCCGCTCCTTCTGGACCTTCAAATGAAATTAATGTACCGTTTACCATAGTATCCTCTTTCTGTTTTTCTTCTTTTTATTTTACCAAAAATAAGGGTAAAAATCTTGTATTTTAGGAGAGAAAATTTTTCAAAGTCATTTTCATTTTTTCACTTTTTTGTTACAATATTCTTATAAAGTTTTAGGAGACAACCTATCATGTTTAAATTTAAAGATATTCTGGCTATCATTTTTGGGGCCGGCATTTTTTCATTTGGGATCTATTTTTTGGTCATTCCTTTTCACTTCTATGAAGGAGGAGCGACAGGGATTACCTTGATCACCTATTATCTTTTCAAAATCCCTGTATCCATCATGAACTTGCTGATCAATATCCCTCTCTTCGTTTTGGCTTGGAAGCTGCTGGGCAAGAAATCTCTTTATCTGAGCTTACTGGGGACCTTTTCGGTTTCGGCTTGGATGGCTATTTTTGAAGCCATGCCCCTCAGCCACCGCTACCATCACTTCATCTTTGACGCCTTTAAAGGAGATATTCTGCTTGCCTGTATTGCCTCAGGGGTTGTGCTTGGTTTGGGGCTAGGGATCATCTTCAATGCTGGAGGAACTACTGGAGGAACAGATATCCTCGCTCGCATCTTTAATAAATACACTTCCCTCAGTATGGGAAAACTCATGTTGATTGTAGAT
>CABKMC010000001.1 GCA_902373455.1 uncultured Streptococcus sp. | reverse complement strand
ATTTATTATATTAATAAATGAAAAGGGTTACATATAAGAAAGGGGGGCGTTTATGGGAGTTTTTGAGATTCGCGATGCTTTCTATTTAAAAGATCAACCCTTCAAGATTTTATCCGGAGCGATCCATTATTTCCGAATTGACCCAGCAGACTGGTATCATTCCTTGTATAATCTAAAGGCATTGGGGTTCAACACGGTTGAGACCTATGTCCCTTGGAATGCGCATGAACCCCGCAAAGGGCAGTTTGATTTTAGTGGTCGATTGGATCTAGAGCATTTCATTCAAACAGCCCAGTCCCTAGGACTTTACATGATTGTAAGGCCGTCGCCCTTTATCTGTGCAGAGTGGGAATTTGGTGGATTACCAGCCTGGCTCTTAGAAGAAGACCTGCGAATCCGCTCATCAGACCCAGCCTTTATCGAAGCGGTGGATCGTTATTATGATCGCTTGCTTGGCTTGTTGACACCCTACCAAGTGGATCAGGGTGGTCCAATCCTCATGATGCAGGTGGAAAATGAGTACGGCTCTTATGGAGAGGATAAGGATTATCTTCGTGCCATTCGGGATTTGATGAAGGAAAAAGGCGTGACCTGTCCTCTCTTTACATCAGATGGACCATGGCGAGCAACGCTAAGAACAGGAACCTTGATCGAAGAAGACCTCTTTGTGACGGGAAACTTCGGTTCCAAAGCAGCCTATAACTTCGGTCAGATGAAAGAATTCTTTGACGAATACGGCAAGAAATGGCCCTTGATGTGTATGGAATTCTGGGATGGCTGGTTTACCCGCTGGAAGGAACCCGTGATTCAAAGGGACCCAGAGGAGTTGGCAGAAGCTGTCCATGAGGTCTTGGAGCTTGGTTCCATCAACCTCTATATGTTTCATGGCGGAACCAATTTCGGCTTCATGAATGGTTGCTCAGCTCGGGGAACGCTCGACTTGCCACAGGTGACGTCCTATGACTATGGGGCTTTGCTCAATGAGCAGGGCAATCCGACGGAGAAGTATGATGCCATTCAAAAAATGATGGCGACCTATTATCCGGAATACCCACAGCAAGAACCACTCATCAAAGAGTGTTTGCCAGAACAAACCTTGCAATTGGCAGCCAAGACTAGTCTTTTTGGAAATCTGGACAATTTAGCTCAGGTCGAGACCAGCCTTTATCCTGAAAAGATGGAAGAGCTGGGGCAAACCACAGGTTATCTCCTATATGAGACAGTCCTTGAGTTGGATGCGGAAGAAGAAAAATTGCGCATCATTGATGGTCGGGATCGGGTACAGATTTACCTGGATGATCAACATGTAGCAACACAATACCAAACAGAGATCGGTGAAGATCTTTTTATCAAAGGAAAAAAGAAAGCGGTTACGAATTTAAAAATCTTGCTTGAGAATATGGGACGTGTCAACTACGGGCACAAGCTCTTGGCTGATAGCCAGCACAAGGGCATTCGCACAGGTGTCTGTGTGGATTTGCATTTCCACCTTCATTGGAAACAGTACCCACTGGATTTACAAGATCTCAGTCAGCTCGATTTTTCAAAGGAATGGCAGGCAGGTGTTCCAGCATTTTACCGATATGATTTTCAGCTGGATCACGCCCTTGACACTTATCTGGATATGACAGGATTTGGGAAAGGGGTCGTCTTTGTCAACGGCCATAACCTTGGCCGCTTCTGGGAAGTCGGACCGACCACTTCACTTTACGTGCCTCATGGTTTCCTCAAAGAAGGAGCCAATAGCCTGATCGTCTTTGAGACAGAAGGGCGGTACCAAGAGACACTTGAACTTGTTCAACAACCTACATTCAAAGAAGTAAAGGGGGAAAACTTATGACTATTGTAGGATGCCGTATCGATGGACGTTTGATCCACGGGCAGGTAGCCAATCTTTGGACTACCAAACTAAATGTTTCACGTATCATGGTGATCGATGATGAAGTCGCTCAAAATGATATTGAAAAAAGTGGCTTGAAACTAGCGACACCACCTGGTGTTAAGCTCAGTATCTTGCCAGTCGCAAAGGCTGCGGAAAATATCTTGGCTGGAAAATATGATAGCCAACGACTTTTTATCGTAGCTCGCAAACCTGATCGTTTCCTTCGTTTGATCGAAGCAGGCGTTCAGCTTGAAACGCTGAATGTCGGCAATATGTCTCAATCCGATGAGACACGTGCGATTACCCGCTCGATCAATGTGGTGGACGCGGACGTGGAAGACTTCAACAAAATCCACGAAAAAGGTGTAAAGATTACGTCTCAGATGGTGCCAAACGACACTGCAGAAGACTTTATGAAGTTATTAAAGTAAAAGAAAATTTTTAGGAGGAAATTGTCATGATACAATGGTGGCAAATTTTACTACTTACTTTGTACTCAGCTTATCAAATCTGTGATGAGTTGACGATTGTTTCATCAGCAGGATCACCAGTCTTTGCTGGTTTCATTACAGGACTTGTCATGGGAGATTTAAAGACAGGTCTATTTATCGGAGCTTCTCTCCAATTGACAGTGCTCGGTGTTGGTACTTTCGGTGGAGCTTCTCGTATTGACGCAACATCTGGTGCCGTTCTTGCAACTGCCTTTTCAGTAGCAAAAGGGATTGATCCAGAGATTGCTATTGCTACAATCGCTGTGCCGGTAGCAACTTTGTTGACCTACTTTGATATTCTTGGTCGTATGACTACAACTTACTTCGCTCACCGTGTAGATGCTGCGATCGAACGTTACGACTATAAAGGAATTGAACGCAACTACCTTCTTGGTGCTGTTCCTTGGGCTCTTTCTCGTGCCCTTCCAGTCTTCTTGGCTCTTGCCTTTGGTGGTTCTTTCGTAGAAACTGTTGTTACAGGTCTTGCTAATGTACAATGGTTGGCAAACGGTCTGAAACTTGCAGGTCAAATGCTTCCAGGTCTTGGATTTGCGATCTTGCTTCGTTACCTTCCTGTTCGTCGTAACCTTCACTATTTAGCACTTGGCTTTGGCTTAACAGCAATGTTGACAGTGCTTTATAGCAATGTTCAAAGCCTTGGTGCTGCAGTGTCTAGCATTGTTGGTTCTGATGTGTTCGCTAAACTTCCAAAAGAACAAGCTATTACTTTTGTTAACAACTTCAAGAGTGTATCTATGATTGGTATTGCCATCATCGGTATCTTCCTTGCAGTACAACACTTCAAAAACAGCCAACGTACAGTTGTAGCTGCTCCAGCAAGCAATGTAGAAAGCGGGGAAATTGAAGATGACGAATTCTAATTACAAACTAACAAAAGAAGATTTTAAACAAATTAACAAACGTAGCCTCTTCACCTTCCAATTGGGTTGGAACTACGAACGGATGCAGGCTTCTGGTTACCTTTACATGCTTCTTCCACAATTGCGTAAAATGTATGGTGATGGCACTCCAGAATTGAAAGAAATGATGAAATTGCATACGCAATTCTTCAATACTTCACCATTCTTCCACACTATTATCACTGGTTTTGACCTTGCTTTGGAAGAAAAAGATGGTGTCAAATCAAAAGATGCGGTGAACGGGATCAAGACAGGTCTCATGGGACCATTCGCTCCTCTTGGGGACTCAATCTTTGGATCATTGGTACCAGCTATTATGGGTTCAATCGCAGCAACTTTGGCTATTGCAGGAAACCCAGCCGGTATCTTCTTGTGGATCGCTGTGGCAGTTGCTTATGACATTTTCCGTTGGAAACAGTTGGAATTTGCCTATAAAGAAGGGGTTAACCTCATCAACAATATGCAAAGTACCTTGACAGCTTTGATCGACGCAGCTGCCGTTCTGGGTATCTTCATGGTTGGTGCCTTGATTGCCAGCATGATTGGTGTTGAAGTTTCTTGGACTCCACACATTGGGGACAAAGCGATTGAAATTCAAGATATGCTCAACCTTATCTTCCCACGTTTGGTACCAGCAATCATCACAGGTGTAATCTACTGGTTGCTTGGACGTAAGGGTATGAACTCTACAAAAGCTATCTTGCTCATCATCCTTGCAGCAATCGCATTCTCAGCATTTGGCCACTTCTTCTTTGGAATGGCATAATGGAGTAAGGTATGGCAAAAGAGTTAGTATTGGTCAGCCATGGTCGCTTTTGTGAAGAGCTCAAAGCGAGCACAGAGATGATTATGGGACCACAAGAATCCATCCATACGGTTGCACTCTTACCAGAAGAAGGACCAGAAGACTTTACTGCTAAATTTGAAGCAACAGTCCAAGGTCTAGAAGACTATATTGTATTTGCCGATCTCTTAGGAGGAACTCCTTGCAACACCGTGAGCCGCTTGATCCTTGAAGGACGTGCGATTGACTTATACGCAGGGATGAATCTTCCGATGGTCATCGAGTTCATCAATAGTAGCCTGACTGGTAATGAAGGGGACTACCCTGAACGTGCAAAAGAAAGTATTGTCAAGGTCAATGACCTCTTGTCAAACCTTGATGATGATGAAGATGAGTAGGTTGGTATGGGAGTCTGGGAGCATCATCTCAGGCTCCTTTCCCATTTATCAACGTTAGATTGTAGAAAGGAACAACAGGTTCTATGTTAGACTATACAAAAGAAGACTTGCAGGAGCTAGGAGCAGAGATCACAACACGTGAAATCTACCAACAACCGACGGTTTGGAAAGAAACGGCTCGCTTGTACCAAGAAAGAAAAGCGGAAATAAAAACTTTCTTAGAAAAAATTGGGCAAGAGCATGACTATATCAAGGTCATCTTGACAGGGGCAGGGACCTCAGCCTATGTAGGGGATACCTTGGTTCCATATTTGCAGGAAGTGCACGATGAACGCCACTGGAATTTCCAATCCATTGCGACGACGGATATCGTAGCACATCCTCAAACCTATTTGAAAAAAGAGGTTCCGACGGTTTTAGTATCCTTTGCCCGGAGTGGTAATTCTCCAGAAAGTGTCGCAACCGTGCAGTTGGCTCAAGACTTGGTTGATGAGCTCTATCAGATCACCATTACCTGTGCCGAAGAAGGGAAACTGGCCCAGCAAGCCCACGGAGATGAGCGTAATCTCTTGCTTCTCCAACCTAAAGAAACCAACGATGCCGGCTTTGCCATGACATCCAGCTTTACGTCTATGCTCTTGACAGCTCTCTTGGTCTTTGATCCAAGCGAGGAAGAGATCAAGGAAAAACGAGTAGAAGAGCTGGTTCATCTATCTGAGCAAATCTTGGAAAAGGACCGTGAGGTCAAGGAAGTGGTTGATCTAGACTTTGAGCGCGTGATCTACCTGGGGGCAGGACCTTTCTTTGGCCTAGCCCATGAAGCCCAGCTCAAGATTTTGGAATTAACAGCAGGTAAAATCGCAACCATGTATGAGAGTCCTGTCGGATTCCGTCACGGTCCAAAATCTCTCATCAATGACCAAACCCTTGTCTTGGTCTTTGGATCCATTGATCCTTATACGCGTCAGTATGATCTGGACTTGGTTCGCGAAGTTGCAGGAGATCAAATTGCCCGTCAGGTCGTTCTCTTGACTGATCAAGCTGCAGGGATCGAGCATGTACGGGAAGTGTTAGTGGAAGCTTCTGCGGACTCACTAGATATCTACCGTGCCTTCCCTTACATTATCTATGGTCAATTGATTTCTCTCTTGACCTCACTCAAGGTGCAAAATCGCCCAGACACACCTTCACCGACTGGTACCGTCAATCGGGTTGTACAAGGGGTGATCATTCATCCATTTGATAAAGAATAGCCATTAATTTTCTATAAAAAGTGGAGTGTTTCTTCTTGTGAAACTGATACAATGGAGAAAAACAGTGAGAGGAGAAGATTTGTGAAACAGTATCAAGAAAGCGTGTTTGGGGAATGGCAGAATCAGAAAGTTCGTGCTTATCGCTTCGAAAATGACAAGGGCTACCAATTGTCTGTCATGACTTATGGTGCGACGATTTTAGAATATGTGACACCTGATAAAGAAGACCGGTTTGCTAATATTATCCTAGGTTTTGATCGCTTTGAGGACTATGTAGGCAACAGCCCTAAATACGGGGCTAGTATTGGCCCAGTAGCAGGCCGGATTGCAGGCGCCAGTTTTGAACTCAATGGAGAGATCTATCACTTAGAAGCTAATAACGGTGCCAACTGCAACCACAGTGGATCGACTGGTTGGGACAGCGCCTTGTTTAGCGTGGAGTCGGTAACGGACCAAGAAATCACTCTCTATACAGAACGGGCGGATGGGACCGGCGGTTTCCCTGGAAATCTCAAGATCTGGGTGACCTATGGTTTAACGGAAGATGGTGAACTCGAGATTGCTTATCGGGTAGAAACGGATCAAGACACCTTGGTTAACCCGACCAACCACAGCTATTTCAACCTATCAGGCAACTTCACTCAGCCGATTCATGACCATGTCTTTCAGATCAATCATAAAGGGCTTTACCCTATCCACCCAGATGGTGTCCCTCTTCACACTGTGGATAGAGAAAGTCCAATCGTTCAGCATCTCTACCAAGCCATGCTGTTAGAGGATCTTTTTAAGGATTCAGATCCGCAAATTCGCCTGGTAGAAGGCTTGGACCATCCTTTTGCTCTACCAGATGGACATGAAAATGCAGGCTTCTTCTACCATCAACCATCTGGACGCTTCTTGACCTTCAAGTCAGAGGCTCCCGCCTTGGTGGTGTATTCTGCCAATTTCGTAGATGAAACCGTTCGTCTGCAAGGCCAACCAATGGTTCAGCACAATGGCTTGGCGCTAGAATTTCAAACAGTGCCAGATGCCATTCACAGTAACCAAGCTGAGAAGGTCATCCTGAGAGCAGGGCAAGTCTTTACCAGTAAGACTTGCTACCATGCCATCGCTAAGAAATAAGGAGGAAAGGGGTGACCTAAACAAGGATGTGAAATTCTTGCTTAGAGCATCCTCTTTTTCTCGAAAAAATTTTAGAAAAACTATAAGAAAAGTTTAAGCTTCCTATCGTATACTAATACCATCATCAAAGACCTCCTAACTTTGAATGATAAAACTCCTAAAACTTTTTCATAATAATCTCCCTATAAGAGCCACCAAAACCGGTGGCTTTTCTATATCTCTTAATGAGGTGAACTCAGAGAGTTCAGCCGAATTTAGAGATATTGATGCAGTTTGAGCGAAGCGAAAACTACGTTCCTTATTTTTTACAAACGTTAGCGAGTTTAGGTACGTTGACGCAGTTCGAACAGTAGTGAGAACTACGATCCTTAAAAAGAAACAAGTTATTTTAAGAGGAAAATCGGTTCCGAAAACCGACAATCAATAATTAGTAATATATCGAATAGAATATGATTTTAAATCATCAGAGACGTCATTTTTTGCTATAATAGACTGTATGAGTAGAATTTTAGACAATGAAATCATGGGCGACGAAGAGGCTGTTGAACGGACGCTGCGCCCGCAATATTTACATGAATATATTGGTCAGGATAAGGTCAAGGACCAGCTGAAAATCTTTATTGAGGCGGCTAAGCTTCGGGATGAAGCGCTGGATCATGTCCTTCTTTTTGGCCCTCCAGGCCTTGGGAAAACCACCATGGCTTTTGTCATTGCCAATGAACTGGGTGTCAATCTCAAGCAGACTTCCGGCCCTGTCATTGAAAAGGCTGGTGACTTGGTAGCCATCCTCAATGATCTAGAGCCGGGGGATGTTCTCTTTATCGATGAGATCCACCGTCTTCCCATGTCAGTTGAAGAAGTGCTCTACAGTGCTATGGAAGATTTTTACATCGATATCATGATTGGTGCTGGTGAGACCAGCCGGAGTGTCCATCTGGACCTTCCTCCCTTCACTTTGATTGGGGCGACGACGCGAGCGGGTATGCT
This sequence comes from uncultured Streptococcus sp., assembly GCA_902373455.1. GTDB lineage: Bacteria > Bacillota > Bacilli > Lactobacillales > Streptococcaceae > Streptococcus. The sequence continues at coordinate 32,933 of CABKMC010000001.1, read as the reverse complement.
GTCCAATCCCTTGCGCGCTCGCTTTGGAATTACGGGGCACATGGAATACTATGAGCAAGATGATTTGACAGAGATTGTCGAGCGGACCGCCGAGATCTTTGAGATGGAGATTACCCACGAAGCTGCCGAAGAGCTTTCTCTTCGTAGTCGTGGGACCCCTCGGATTGCCAACCGTTTGCTTAAACGGGTGCGCGATTTTGCTCAGATCATGGGCGATGGGTTGATTGATGACACCATTACCGACATGGCTCTCTCTATGCTGGATGTGGACCATGAAGGACTGGACTATGTCGATCAAAAGATCCTGCGCACTATGATTGAGATGTATGGGGGTGGCCCGGTTGGGCTTGGGACTCTATCAGTCAATATTGCTGAAGAGCGAGAGACTGTAGAAGATATGTATGAACCTTACCTGATTCAAAAAGGCTTTATCATGCGGACCCGGACAGGGCGCGTGGCGACTCGCAAGGCTTACGAACACCTGGGTTATCCCTACAATGGAGACTAGAAGAAGATGCTGACGGAAGAAGCAATAGTAGAACAAATTCAAGCGGATCCGGAGATGATGACTGTCTTGGCTATCATTCGAGATCTCAACCTAACAGATGCCTGGTTAGCAGCAGGTGCGGTGCGCAATTTCATCTGGAACCAGCTCTCTGGAAAACCAGGGTTTGATGCGACGACCGATATGGATCTGGTCTTTTATGACCCTGAGATCAGCTATGAGGAGACTCAGCAGATCGAGCAGGAGTTAAAGAAGACCTATCCCCAGTACGCTTGGGAAGTGAAAAATCAAGTCTATATGCACCAGCATAGCCCGGGGACGGCTCCATATCATAGTGCCTGTGATGCGGTTTCTAAATACCCCGAGCAGTGTACGGCTCTTGCGGTTCGCTTAAGGAAAGAGGGTCAGCTAGAGCTCTTTCTCCCTTATGGGACAAAGGATATCGAAGACTTCATCGTTCAGCCGACTCCGCATTTTTTAGCCAGCCCAGAGCGTTTAGCGGTTTATACAGAGCGGATGAAAAAGAAGGATTGGCAGAGTAAATGGCCTCCATTAGAGGTTCGTTTTCCAAAATAGAGAAACAGATCAGATTTGAAAAAGGAATCTGATTTTTCTTTAAAATGATGGAGCCCCTTTGTCATCTTTCTGTCACATTTTTGTTATAATAGTAATAGTATGCTGGTTTTCCATAGTGGAAAGCCAAGAGCTCAGCTAGGTTGGGCAGTCCGAACAAGGAGTTAGGTGGAATCATGAAAAAAATCGTCTTTGTCTGCTTAGGAAATATTTGTCGGAGCCCTATGGCAGAGTTTGTCATGAAGGACTTGACGGATCAGTATGAGATTGAAAGTCGGGCTACTTCTAGCTGGGAACATGGAAATCCTATCCATCGGGGGACCCAGAAAATCTTTCAACAACACCAGGTCCCGTATGATCCAGCCAAGACTTCCTTACAGATCAAGGAAGAGGATTTTTATGCCTTTGATTTGATCCTAGGGATGGACGAAAACAATGTAGCAGATCTAAAGCAAATGGCTCCTGCAGGAACAGAGCACAAGATTCATCTTTTTGCTGCTGAAAGTGTGCCAGATCCGTGGTATACCGGTGATTTTGAGGAGACCTATTCCAGAGTCCTGACTGGCTGTAAGGCTTGGTTAGATCAGCTAGCAACTTCTTAAGAGTTTGATATGTGAGAGAATACAGAATATGAAAGAATTTTATGAGACTTATAAGGTCTATCTGACGCGAAAAAATTTAGAAATAGCAGCATTAGTCGTGATTGTTCTATCTGCTTTGCTGGTTTTCCTTTCAGCCATTCCAGGTCAGGGCGTCTTGACCTTGGATAAGGGGGCGATCCGTTACGACGGAAGTTTGGTCCGTGGCAAGATGAATGGCAAGGGAACCGTCACCTTTAAAAACGGCGATACCTATACAGGCAACCTCGTCAATGGCTCCTTTAGTGGTTATGGTAAGTTTAAGTCCAAGGCTGGTTGGACCTATGAAGGGCAGTTTGTCAATGGTCAGCCAGAGGGCAAAGGCACCTTAACCACAGAAGCCAACGTCGTATACAAAGGAACATTCAAGCAGGGGATTTATCAAAATGCGCATTAAATGGTTTTCACTCGTCCGTGTTACAGGACTCTTATTGGTATTGCTTTACCATTTCTTCCAAAAAGCCTTTCCTGGAGGCTTCATTGGGGTAGATATTTTCTTCACCTTCTCAGGATTTTTGATTACAGCGCTCTTGATCGATGAATTTGCGCGCAAGCAAGGAATCGACTACTTGTCTTTCTTGAAACGGCGCTTTTACCGGATCGTACCGCCTCTTGTCTTTATGGTCTTGGTCGTGATGCCCTTTACCTTTATGGTGCAACGGGACTACGTGGCTGGTATTGGGACACAGATTGCAGCGGTCTTTGGTTTTGTGACCAATTTCTTTGAGATGGCAACTGGTGGTAGTTACGAAAGCAACTTCATTCCGCATCTCTTTCTTCATACCTGGAGTTTGGCCCTAGAAGTGCATTACTATGTACTATGGGCGCTTCTGGCATGGTTTTTGGCTAAGCGGGCTAAGACGGTAGGAAAGTACCGAGGTATGCTCTTCTTAGCATCCAGCGGGCTCTTTCTCTTTACCTTCTTGTCCATGTTCATCCGCGCCTTTCTGACAGCTAACTTCTCCACTATCTATTTCTCTAGTTTCACTCACATCTTCCCCTTCTTTGCGGGATCGTGCCTAGCAACGGTAACAGGGATTGCTAATGTCAGCCCGAACTTTACAAAGCTGGTGCAGTCTTGGAGTATGAAAAAGACTTTGTCGGTCTTGGGTGGAAGCTTTGCCTTCTTGTTTGTGCTCAGTCTTTTCTTGCCATTTGATAGCTTGTGGACTTATCTGTTTGGCTTTTTAGCAGCGACAATCGCAGCTTGTGCCATGATTCTGTCGGCCCGTATTCTCCATGAAAAGACACCAGATAAAAAGGAACCAGCCATCCTCAATTTCTTGGCAGATACCAGTTATGGTGTCTATCTTTTCCACTGGCCTTTCTTTATCATCTTTTCTCAACACTTGGGAAATATGATGGCAGCCCTTGTGACGACGATCGTTTCCTTGATTCTAACGGCTCTTTCCTTCTATATTTTAGAGCCAACCATTGCAGGCAAGGAGCCTCGTGTCTTTGGTATGAAGATGGATCTGAGTTTTTTGACCAGGCCGATCTTTTACCTCATGATTCCACTGGCTCTCTTGATGATCGGAATCTCTGCCTTTGCACCAACCGTCGGAGCTTTTGATGAGAGTTTGGTTGTGAGTGGGCTCAATCAAGCAGATAGCAAAATGCAGGTTACGCGGACGCAGGTGGACAATGCGACTGCAACAGACTATAACGTCTCAAATGGTGTGACCATGATCGGTGATTCGGTTAACTTGCGAGCGCAGGACTACCTAACTAAAGCGATCCCGGGCATCCAGATCGATGCAGTGGTGAGCCGTCAGTTGGAAAATGGAATGAAGGTCTTTGAGACCGATATCTCCAATAAAGTTCTCCTAAAAAATGTGGTCATTGCCCTAGGAACCAATACTGTAAGTAACTACAAAGAATTGCTGGATCAGTATGTTGAGAAACTTCCAAAAGGCCGTCGCCTGATCCTTGTGACACCATATGATGGTCGCTATGCCAACGATCAGTCCAGTGAATCGGTTCAAACGCGTCTTTATGAGTTGGAACTAGCTAAGAAATACGACTTTATCACGATTGCGGACTGGTACCAAGTAGCAATTGAAAATCCAAACATTTGGGTGGGAACAGACTCTGTTCACTTCAATATGGAAACCAATGGCGGGGAACTCTATGCTCAAACAGTCAAAGAAGCCCTAGATAAGGCTGAAAAAGGACCAGTCAAGAAGTAAAAATACCTCTCTGAAACTGAAACAAAACAAATCCTAACAAAACAAAACAAAAAGCAACTTTATACTTGTAAAAAGTTGCTTTTTTAGTAAGATTAAGAAAGCGCTTACAAAAATCAATTGAAAACATCACTTTGTGAAGAAAAAGTTTTTTAAATTATTTTTTCACAATTTTGCTAAAGAATTGCTTTTACAGCAATTAAATTGATAAAACCTTCACAAACTTCGAAAAAATCTTTGTGAAAGTTGCTTGGAAGTGTTTACAAAAATCTCAAAATAGAGTACAATTATATTGTGAAATAATTAACAAATCGAAATTTCTTACACTATTCTTGAAAATTTCCGAAAACATGAAAAAGTTCTAGAAAAGGATAAGGGTTTCAAACATTGGAGGAAAGCATCAAATGGCTGATAAAAAAACTCTCTCACCTGAAGAAAAGAAACTCGCTGCTGAAAAACACGTAGACGAGTTGGTGCAAAAAGCGCTGGTGGCGCTTGAAGAAATGCGCAAATTGAACCAGGAGCAAGTGGACTACATTGTAGCGAAAGCATCTGTAGCTGCTCTTGACGCACACGGTGAGCTTGCTCTTCATGCTTATGAAGAAACTGGTCGTGGGGTCTTTGAAGACAAGGCAACAAAAAACTTATTCGCTTGTGAACACGTTGTGAACAACATGCGTCACACCAAGACAGTTGGTGTCATTTCAGAAGATGACGTCACTGGTTTAACTCTGATTGCAGAGCCAGTCGGAGTTGTCTGCGGGATCACTCCTACAACCAACCCTACTTCAACAGCAATCTTTAAAGCATTGATTTCCTTGAAGACACGGAACCCTATCGTCTTTGCCTTCCACCCATCTGCTCAAGAATCATCTGCTCATGCGGCACGAATCGTACGCGATGCAGCAATTGCAGCTGGAGCACCTGAGAACTGTGTGCAATGGATTACCCAACCTTCTATGGAAGCAACCAGTGCTCTTATGAACCATGAAGGAGTTGCGACCATCCTTGCGACCGGTGGTAACGCCATGGTAAAAGCCGCTTATTCTTGTGGAAAACCAGCTCTTGGGGTAGGTGCCGGAAACGTTCCTGCTTACGTTGAAAAATCAGCCAATATCCGCCAAGCAGCACACGATATCGTCATGTCTAAATCATTTGACAACGGGATGGTCTGTGCGTCTGAACAAGCGGTCATCATCGATAAAGAAATCTACGATGAGTTTGTTGAAGAATTCAAATCTTACCATACTTACTTTGTCAACAAAAAAGAAAAAGCCCTTCTTGAAGAGTTCTGCTTCGGTGTGAAAGCTAACAGCAAGAACTGTGCGGGTGCAAAATTGAATGCGGACATCGTTGGGAAACCGGCAGCATGGATCGCTGAACAAGCTGGCTTCTCTGTACCAGAAGGAACCAATATCCTTGCGGCAGAATGTAAAGAAGTTGGTGAAAAAGAACCGTTGACTCGTGAAAAATTGTCACCAGTCATCGCTGTCTTGAAATCTGAAAGCCGTGAAGACGGAATTAACAAAGCTCGCCAAATGGTTGAATTCAACGGTCTTGGTCACTCAGCTGCCATCCATACAGCTGACGAAGAATTGACCAAAGAATTTGGTAAAGCAGTTAAAGCCATTCGTGTGATCTGCAACTCTCCTTCAACTTTCGGTGGTATCGGGGATGTTTACAATGCCTTCTTGCCATCATTGACACTTGGATGTGGTTCTTACGGACGCAACTCTGTTGGGGACAACGTTAGTGCCATCAACCTCTTGAATATCAAAAAAGTCGGACGCCGGAGAAATAACATGCAATGGATGAAACTTCCTTCAAAAACATACTTTGAACGTGATTCAATTGAATACCTACAAAAATGTCGTGACGTTGAACGTGTCATGATCGTTACAGACCACGCTATGGTAGAGCTTGGTTTCCTTGATCGTATCATCGAACAGCTTGACCTTCGTCGCAACAAGGTGGTTTACCAAATCTTTGCAGACGTAGAACCAGATCCAGATATCACAACTGTTGAACGTGGTACAGAGATCATGCGTGCCTTCAAACCAGATACGATCATTGCTCTCGGTGGTGGATCACCAATGGATGCGGCCAAAGTTATGTGGCTCTTCTACGAACAACCAGAAGTGGACTTCCGTGACTTGGTACAAAAATTCATGGATATCCGTAAACGTGCCTTCAAGTTCCCATTGCTTGGTAAGAAGACTAAATTTATTGCGATCCCAACAACATCTGGTACAGGATCTGAAGTAACGCCATTTGCCGTTATCTCTGATAAAGCAAACAACCGTAAATACCCAATCGCAGACTACTCATTGACTCCAACAGTTGCCATTGTAGACCCTGCCTTGGTATTGACAGTTCCTGGATCTGTTGCAGCAGACACTGGTATGGACGTCTTGACTCACGCGACAGAAGCTTACGTATCACAAATGGCTAGCGACTTCACAGATGGTCTTGCTCTTCAAGCTATTAAACTTGTCTTTGAAAACTTGGAAAGCTCAGTCAAGAATGCGGACTTCCATTCACGCGAAAAGATGCACAATGCGTCAACCATCGCAGGTATGGCCTTCGCCAATGCCTTCCTCGGTATTTCTCACTCAATGGCCCACAAGATCGGTGCACAATTCCACACCATCCACGGACGGACCAATGCCATCTTGCTTCCATACGTTATCCGCTACAACGGTACACGCCCAGCCAAGACAGCTACATGGCCTAAGTACAACTACTACCGTGCAGATGAAAAATACCAAGATATCGCTCGTATGCTAGGACTTCCATGCTCTACTCCAGAAGAAGCCGTTGAAGCTTACGCAAAAGCTGTATACGAACTCGGTGAACGCTGTGGTATCGAAATGAACTTCAAAGCACAAGGCATCGATGAAAAAGAATGGAAGAAACATTCTCGTGAATTGGCCTTCCTTGCTTACGAAGATCAATGTTCACCAGCTAACCCACGTCTTCCAATGGTAGACCATATGCAAGAAATCATCGAAGATGCTTACTATGGTTACAAGGAACGTCCAGGACGTCGTAAATAAGACGCCAAGGAATAACTGATGTTTATCAGCTATCCCTCACTCGAAAGAGTGGGGGATTTTTGCTATTTGGGTCCAAAACTCGTTTTTTTCATAAAAAATTAGACTTTTTTTCAGAAATTGTGTTATTTTTATAGCATTCCGAGCTATTTTATGTTACCCTATAGTGTGTAAATCTGCCTGTAGCTGAAGGGTTATGATCCTTTTTCAGTTATAGGAAACGAAAAAACAAATCCAAGAAAGGAGGCCATCTCAAATGGAGTTAGAAGGTGACGTGCAAGGAAGACAAGATCAGGCACAGAAAATTATTGAAATGCCCCAACGAGATCGGGAAACTTCCACTTCAGAAAATCAGCCATCATCTGCTTCGGTGGTCTCCATGTATGGGCAGGAAAATCCAAGCATTTCTAGCCTCCATCAGCAACTGGCAGGCGCATCTGGAACCCAGACCATTCAATTGCGGGAGGAATTGGTGCTGGCGGTAGCGCAGAATGCTTCAGCGCAAGCAACTGTCTTTGAGGCAGAAATCAAGGATAAGCTTGAAGAGGCTAAGGAGACAGTTTCTCATAAGGTCGCTGAGGTGTCTCAAATGGCCCACAGCATGGCCCAATTTTTAACAGACGCAGAAGTGGAGCAACTATTAGGAGAGTTCTCCATGGATACTTGTTGGGACCAAGCGGTAGAGGCGGAGAACCTCGCCCAAGCAAAGGCCTACTCTACTCGCTTGTCAGATTTGGCAGGTCAGCTGGAGGCTGCTTCAGCTCAATTGGTGGACTTGGACAAGGGACAAGCGACGGCCTTTGATTTTTCATAAGTAGGAGAAAAAGATGTTAGAGATCCTGGGAGAGGACAGAGAACGAATTGAGGAGCTCCATCGAGAGATTAAAAAGGAGCAAGAGCGGATTGCGATCAGAAGTTTGATTGCAACGCAAAAAGCCTTGATGATGTTGGAAGGGATGAGTTTGCAGGTGACTTTGAGCGGTCAATCCGAAAAGATGCGCTCTTTTGCCACAACGACCTTAGTTAGTGATTTGAAAGACGGATTTACAGGAGGAGCAGCGGACGTGGCAGAAGCAGCACTGAAGTCAGTGAAAAAGCCGATTTTATTGAGTCCGATTAAAGGAGGTATGTGATGTACCATTCAGGAAATAGTGAATTAGAACAACTAGAAGATCGACATTACCGCTTCAATCAAAAGCTTAGCGAGCTGGAGTGGGATTATGCGGATATGCGTATGGATGTCCGCCAACATACAGAAAATTTAGTAGACTGGCTAAGTGCCCTGCATTTTCAAGCGCCAAGTGCGGAGGCTCAAAGTGGCTTGGAGCGTTTATTTGCTTTGCAAGAAGAGTTTGAGGCAGAACTCAAGCGCTATGAAGAGCGTTTAGAAGAAGAGCGTGAGCGCGAGCAGCAAGAGTACTACAAGCAGCGTCAACAATTAGAACAAGGTGATTGAAACATTCCTCTGGTATAGATAAGAGGAATGTTTTTGTTTGCTCGAAAACTTTTAAAAATGTGCCTATAAATTCTTGCAAGCGCTTACTTAGTATGTTATAATATTCACAAAGAAACGAAAATAAAATGGTTTTATCAAACCAACAAAAAAGGAGTCGCTTATGAAAGCTGCAACCTATGTATCTGCAGGCAATCTGCAACTGCTGGATCAAGCTCATCACCCACCACTTCAAACTCTCAGAAGTTGAAAAAGCCTATGATGTCTTTAAACATGCGGGTGAAAACAACGCACTCAAAGTCATTATCGAAAATGATATCAGTGAATGAAGTAGCAACTAATATTTGTTCATAGTTTTTTTAGACGGACCAGAGATATTCTGGTCCTATTTTCAACCCCCAAAAGCCAATGATTCCTTGCAAAATAAATTTGTTGTCTTATAATATAAGTACAGAAAACGATTACATAAAGAGAAAGGTGTGATCTTATGAAACGTTTTTGTTATCATCGTGAATTCTGGATGGACTTCCATTTCTGGATCTTGGTCTTGCTTTTAGCGACTGTAGCTTTAACGATGCAGGCTCCTCTTTCGGTAGTTAGCCTGGCTTATCTTGCTTTTGTTGGGATTTTGATCCTTCTTCAGGTCTTTCAACCGGCTGTATCGACACGTCAGTATCCAGAAGGTAGCTACCATTTCAATTGGACCTTCTATCGCGATACCCGACTGTATATCAATCTCTTTTTATTAGCAGGTCTCTTGGCAGGCCCAATTACTTCATCGGATATGGTCTATTGGATCTTGCTTGGAGCCGTCGTCGGCTCTATCGGCTTTGTATTTGTTGTAAAGGAAAAAGCGACTCAAAAGATGGCTTAGGGAATCACCATGTCCTAGATCTCTGAAACTAGTTTCAGAGATCTTTTTATTTTTCCCTAAAATGTGAAACTATAATCCAATTGCACGATTAATATTGTAAGCGCTTTAAAAATAGATTATAATCAATTTACAAGTACTCGAGTTGCCTTATTATCAAAGGAGAAGGAGTTATGTCAAAGATTACAAAAGATGAACTGATTGAACAAATCAAAGACGGCATCATTGTTTCTTGTCAAGCTCTCCCTCATGAACCGCTCTATACAGAAGCAGGAGGAGTCATTCCTCTCTTGGTCAAAGCGGCTGAACAGGGTGGAGCTGTCGGAATCCGAGCCAATAGTGTACGGGATATCAAGGAAATCAAGGAAGTGACCAAGTTACCAATTATTGGGATTATCAAACGTGATTACCCACCTGAAGAACCCTTTATCACGGCTACTATGAAAGAAGTCGATGAGCTGGCAGCTTTGGATATCGCAGTCATTGCTCTTGATTGTACCAAACGTCCCCGTCATGATGGTCTTTCGATTAGTGACTTTATCCATCAAGTCAAAGAGAAATATCCAGACCAACTCTTGATGGCTGATACCTCTACTCTGGAAGAAGGATTGACAGCGGTCGAAGCGGGAGTAGACTTTGTTGGAACGACCCTTTCGGGCTATACGGACTACAGTCCGAAGGTTGATGGGCCAGATTTTGAACTGATCCATAGCCTCTGTCAAGCAGGAGTGGATGTCATCGCAGAAGGCAAGATCCACTATCCTGATCAGGCCAAGAAAATCCATGATCTCGGGGTTCGCGGCATCGTTGTAGGTGGTGCCATTACTCGACCAAAAGAGATCACCGAGCGCTTTGTCGCAGCCTTAAAATGAGAAAACAAAACAGTAGATTGAAGGAGGAGGAGACCCAATAGAGAGTAGTCGAATCTGAAACAAGAACAAGAATAGGCGTCCTCGTTGAGGATAACCCCCTGTAAGAGTAATCTTACCGCAATTGTGAGGAGAAATCACATGAAAATGAAAAAAGTATTGTGCTCGTTGGTAGCTGGTGCAGCTCTTCTAGCACTCGCAGCTTGTGGCTCTGGCGGAGGATCAAAATCAGAATCTTCTGGTGGAAATTCTGGTAAAACAGAAATTACCTGGTGGGCTTTCCCAGTCTTTACTCAAGAAAAAGCAGAAGATGGTGTCGGAACCTACGAAAAATCAATTATTGCAGCTTTTGAAAAAGCGAATCCAGATATCCACGTGAATTTGGAAACGATTGACTTCAAGTCAGGTCCTGAAAAGATCACAACGGCTATTGAAGCAGGAACTGCTCCAGATGTGCTCTTTGATGCACCTGGACGGATCATTCAGTATGGTAAAAATGGAAAATTGGCTGATTTGAACGATCTCTTTACAGAAGATTTTGTCAAAGATGTCAATAATGAAAATATCATCCAAGCCAGCAAGGCAGGCGACACAGCTTACATGTATCCAATTAGTTCAGCACCATTCTACATGGCGATGAATAAGAAGATGCTCAAAGATGCAGGCGTGTTGGATCTTGTCAAAGAAGGCTGGACAACAGACGACTTTGAAAAAGTCTTGAAAGCCTTGAAAGACAAAGGCTACACACCAGGATCACTCTTCAGTAATGGTCAAGGTGGAGACCAAGGAACTCGTGCCTTCATTGCCAACCTTTATGGCGGTTCTGTTACTGATGAAAAAGTAACCAAGTATACAACTGATGATGCGAAATTCGTCAAAGGTTTGGAAAAAGCTTCTAAATGGATCGATGACGGCTTGATGATGAATGGTTCTCAATTCGATGGTGGAGCAGATATCCAAAACTTTGCGAATGGTCAAACTTCTTACACCATCTTGTGGGCGCCTTCACAAAACGGTATCCAAGCTAAATTGTTGGATGCAAGTAAGGTTGAAGTAGTAGAAGTGCCATTCCCATCTGACTCAGGCAAGCCAAAATTGGAATACCTTGTCAATGGATTTGCAGTCTTCAATAATAAAGATGAAAAGAAAATTGCTGCTGCTAAGAAATTTGTACAGTTCATCGCAGACGACAAAGAATGGGGTCCAAAAGATGTTGTTCGTACAGGAGCTTTCCCAGTTCGTAGTTCATTTGGTAAGTTGTACGATGACAAACGGATGGAAACCATCAGCACTTGGACAAAATACTACTCACCATACTACAACACGATCAACGGTTTTGCAGAAATGCGGACCCTATGGTTCCCAATGTTGCAATCTGTTTCAAACGGGGATGAAAAAGCAGAACCAGCTTTGAAGACCTTTACTGAAAAAGCAAACGAAACCATTACGAAAAAATAATCAGTCTATGAAGCAGACCTAAGTCTTTCATAGAAACGAGAATTTGCAGGCCCCTTCGAATCCGTATTTCTCTTTTTGGAATGGAACGAAGGGGTCTTCATTCTTTCTGGATCTTCTTTTCTTAAGTCGTAAGATATGTTTAGAAAAGAAAATAGAAAAAGAACACTAGGAGGTGCCTTACTGTGAAGGTAAACAAAATCCGAATGAGGGAGACACTCGTTTCCTACGCATTCCTAGCACCCATTTTAATCTTCTTTACGGTCTTTGTCCTAGCACCCATGATCATGGGCTTTGTGACAAGTTTCTTCAACTACTCGATGACATCCTTCAAGTTTGTCGGTTTAGAAAATTATTCCCGCATGTTTGCGGATAAGGTCTTTGTGAAGTCCTTGATCAATACCGTCATCATCGTTATCGGATCCGTTCCGATCGTAGTATTGTTCTCCTTGTTTGTGGCTTCTCAGACCTACCATCAAAATGCCATTGCGCGTTCCTTCTATCGTTTCGTCTTCTTCCTTCCAGTTGTTACAGGGAGTGTAGCGGTAACGGTTGTATGGAAATGGATCTATGATCCACTATCAGGGATTTTGAACTTTGTATTGAAATCTGGACATGTCATCAACCAAAACATTTCTTGGTTGGGGGACAAACACTGGGCTTTGATGGCCATCATCATTATTTTGTTGACCACTTCAGTTGGTCAACCGATCATCCTCTACATTGCGGCCATGGGAAATATTGATAATTCCCTCGTAGAAGCCGCGCGTGTGGATGGTGCGACAGAATTCCAAGTTTTCTGGAAAATCAAATGGCCAAGCTTATTGCCAACAACTTTGTACATTGCCATCATTACGACCATTAACTCTTTCCAATGTTTCGCCTTGATCCAATTGTTGACATCCGGTGGTCCTAACTACTCAACAAGTACCCTTATGTACTATCTCTATGAAAAAGCCTTTAAACTCTCTGAATATGGTTATGCCAACACCATGGGTGTCTTCCTTGCGGTGATGATTGCTATCATCAGTTTTGCGCAATTCAAGATCCTCGGAAATGACGTAGAATACTAAAGAAAGGAGCCTCAGATGAAACCAACACAAAAGAAACCCATCACTGCCTTTACAGTGATTTCAACGATCATTTTGCTCCTTTTAACAATTTTGTTCATTTTCCCATTTTATTGGATCTTGACAGGGGCCTTTAAGTCTCAGCCAGATACCATTATGATCCCACCTCAATGGTGGCCAAAGACACCAACTATGGAAAACTTCCAACAGTTGATGGTGCAAAACCCAGCCCTACAATGGTTGTGGAACAGTGTCTTTATCTCCCTTGCAACCATGCTCTTGGTATGTATGACCTCGTCCTTAGCTGGCTATGTCTTGGCTAAGAAACGCTTCTATGGGCAACGAATTCTCTTTGCCATCTTCATTGCAGCTATGGCCCTTCCGAAACAAGTTGTCTTGGTCCCATTGGTACGCATTATCAACTTTATGGGAATCCATGATACCCTTGCGGCGGTGATCTTACCACTGGTTGGATGGCCATTCGGTGTCTTCTTGATGAAGCAATTTAGTGAAAACATCCCAACAGAACTCTTAGAATCTGCTAAGATCGATGGTTGTGGAGAGTTGCGAACTTTCTGGAGCGTTGCCTTCCCAATTGTCAAACCGGGATTTGCAGCCCTTGCCATCTTTACCTTTATCAACACCTGGAACGACTACTTTATGCAATTGGTAATGCTGACCTCTCGGCAAAACTTGACCATTTCCTTAGGGGTAGCGACCATGCAGGCTGAAATGGCCACCAACTATGGCTTGATCATGGCTGGGGCAGCCCTAGCTGCAGTGCCAATCGTTACGGTCTTCCTCGTCTTCCAAAAATCCTTTACACAAGGGATTACCATGGGAGCGGTCAAAGGATAAGTCGTCTGTTTGGACAAACGATAGTTGTGTACAGATCGGTTTTCTAGGCTGAGAAGTATCGAAAGGATGAGAATATGATATTTGATGATTTAAAAAACATCACCTTTTACAAAGGAATCCACTCCAATTTAGATCAGGCCATTGATTTTCTCTATGAGCATCGGAAAGATTCTTTTGAATTGGGGAGATACGATATTGATGGGGATAAGGTCTTTCTCGTCGTTCAAGAAAATACCCTCAACAAAGCAGAAAATGATCGCTTTGAACACCACAAAAGATATGCCGATTTGCATTTATTAGTAGAAGGGCATGAGTTTTCGAGTTATGGATCTCGTGTGACAGGTGAGGCGCTCGCATTTGATGAAGCATCAGACATCGGTTTTGTCCATTGTCAGGAGTCTTATCCGCTTCATCTAGGCTATCATAATTTTGCGATTTTCTTTCCAGGTGAGCCTCACCAGCCCAATGGCTATGCTGGACAAGAAGATATCGTGAAAAAATATCTATTTAAAATTGCGATCGATTGATCACGTTAGAAAGGAGTGCCTATGTCATCTAGGGGGGCAGGATTGATCAAATCCGTCTTTAACACGGACAATGTAGTGATGCGCATCAGTGAGAAGGTGCTCGACTTGGTAACCGTTAATCTTTTATTTGTGCTAAGTTGTTTACCAGTTCTCACGATTGGAATTGCGAAAATTAGTTTGTATCAGACGGTTTTTGCCATTAAGCACCAGCGTCGAGTTCCGGTGATTCGTAGTTATGCGAAGGCTTTTCGGGACAATTGGAAAATAGGCTTGCAACTAGGAAGTTTAGAACTGATTGTTGCAGGTATTTGTCTCTTTGATTTATTCTTATTTTGGGGGCAAACTTCCCTAGCTTTCCAAGCTTTGAAGACCATTTGTTTAGGCCTCTTTCTCTTTCTTGTGTTGATCTTATTGGCTGCTTATCCGATTGCAGCCCGCTACCAATTGGATTGGAAAGAGTGTTTACAAAAAGCCATGATTGTGACAGGCTTGCATTTTCCTTGGTTCTTCGTCATGGGAAGTGCTCTCTTACTTCTATGTATGGCTCTTGCAAGCTCAGTCTTAGCTTTCCTATTGGAACTCATGATCTTTTTCTTGTTCGGTTTTTCAAGCTTAGCTTATGCACAAGTTGGATTAATGGAAAAGATTTTTGCCCACTACCAAGAATAAAATGAATTCAATAGTGACAAAAGGAGAAAATATGTCAGATTTAAAAAAATATGAAGGAGTCATCCCTGCTTTTTATGCCTGCTATGATGACCAAGGGGAAATTAGCCCGGAGCGGGTGCGTGCTCTCGTAGAATATTTTATCGCGAAAGGTGTGCAGGGCTTGTATGTCAACGGATCCTCTGGCGAATGTATCTACCAGAGCGTAGCCGATCGCAAGTTGGTCTTGGAAGAAGTCATGGCAGTAGCTAAAGGGAAATTGACCATCATTGCTCACGTAGCCTGCAACAACACCAAGGATAGCGTGGAATTGGCACGACATGCAGAAGAACTAGGAGTGGATGCCATTGCGGCCATTCCGCCAATTTATTTCCGATTGCCAGAATACAGTGTTGCCCACTACTGGAATGAAATCAGCGCAGCAGCACCAAACACAGACTTTGTCATCTACAATATCCCGCAATTGGCAGGGGTCGCTTTGACACCGAGCCTTTACAAGGAAATGTTGAAAAACCCACGGGTGATTGGGGTGAAAAATTCTTCGATGCCTGTTCAGGACATTCAAACCTTTGCTTCTTTAGGAGGCGACGACCACATTGTCTTTAACGGCCCAGATGAACAATTCTTAGGTGGCCGTCTCATGGGAGCACATGCTGGGATCGGTGGTACCTATGGTGCGATGCCAGAACTCTTCTTGAAGCTCAATCAGCTGATTGTTGAGAAAGACTTAGAGACTGCGCGTGCCTTGCAGTTTGCCATCAATGACATTATTGGAGTCTTGACATCTGCTCATGGCAATATGTATGCGGTCATCAAAGCGGTTTTGCGCATTAATGAAGGTTTGGACTTGGGATCTGTTCGCTCCCCTTTGACGCCAGTAGTAGAAGCGGATCAAGAAGTGATTCAACGTGCTGCTCAACTCATTCAGGACACAAAAGCCAGATTCCTTTAATCAAAGGAGGTCTAGATGAATCCATATGTTGTAATTGATATCGGAGGGACCAGTATCAAGTATGGTCTAGCCGATGCAAAAGGGCAACTCCTAGAGACCCATGAAATGCCAACGGAGGCTCAAAAAGGAGGACCTCACATTCTTAACACAACAAAGGAAATCGTAGCCCGTTATTTGAAGAAGCATCCCTTGGCAGGGGTGGCGATTTCTTCGGCCGGAATGGTAGATCCTGATAAGGGAGAAATCTTTTATGCCGGCCCACAAATTCCCAACTATGCAGGCACCCAATTCAAAAAGGAAATCGAAGAGACCTTTCAGATCCCTTGCGAGATTGAAAATGATGTTAACTGTGCCGGTCTCGCAGAGGTCACCACAGGCCATGCAAAAGGATCGAACAATGCTGTTTGTCTGACGATTGGGACAGGGATCGGCGGTTGCCTCTTGCTCGATGGTCAGGTCTTTCATGGCTTTAGCAATTCAGCCTGTGAGGTTGGCTATCTTCATTTGCCAGATGGTGCCTTTCAGGATCTAGCTTCAACGACGGCTTTGGTCGAGTATGTGGCAGAACATCACGGTGATCCTGTGGAACAGTGGAATGGCCGCCGGATCTTTAAGCAGGCAACAGAAGGAGATAAGATCTGTATGGCTGGAATTGATCGAATGGTGACCTACCTTGGCAAAGGACTGGCCAATATCGTTTATGTGGTCAATCCAGAGGTCATCGTTCTTGGAGGGGGGATTATGGCCCAGGAAGCCATCCTCAAGCCAAAAATCTATCAAGCCCTGTGTGCCGAACTGGTTCCTAGCCTAGCAGATAAGATCCGTTTGGAATTTGCCCACCATCAAAACGCTGCGGGTATGTTGGGGGCCTACTACCACTTTAGACAAAAACATGAAACATAAAACAAGTCGCGCTGGCGACTTGTTTTTGATTCATCAAAAAAAGCATGAAAGATGAAGAAAACCAGATCTTTCATGCTTTTTAAATAGGGAGACCATATTAAGATTTTCGAGAACGTTGACTAGAAAGTTTTTTGTTTTCCCAGTAGCTATTAAAGACAATTTCCTTTTGTTCTCGGCTTTTATTAAGGAAATGAGCATAGATCAAATCGACCACAATGAGGAGTGGTAAAATAGCAGAAATTCGATCGATATAGGTACTACTAGGAAGAGGTGCGGCCGGTAACACTTCTGTGAATCCTTGGTGGATGGCAGCCGGGTTAGCCGTCACAAGAACCGTTTTAGCCCCTTTTTCTTTGGCGTCCAGGAGACTGTCTGTAATGGAGTTGGTGCCTCCTGACAATGAGAAACCGATGACTAAACAAGAGGAATCGAGAATGCTGGTCGTCCAAGCAAAGCCATCTTGATCAGTCAGGGCTTCACAAACGACGCCCAGTCGCATAAAGCGCAATTTCATTTCTCGAGCGACTAAACCGGAACTACCGATCCCGAAGAAATAGACTCGGTCTACTTGACCGATTAGTTCAGCTACCCGATCTAATTGGGAATCTTTTACCAGACTTTCAGTGACGTTACTGATATGGTGGTAGCGTTGCAAGACGCTGAGAGTGAGTTCGTCATGCTCTTGCACCTGTTTTTGATTCTTTGTTTCCTCATTAAAGTGATAGACAAACTCCCGATAGCCGGAAAAGCCACATTTTTGAGAGAAACGTGTTAAAGCTGCCTTTGAGACGTGGAGTAACTCCGTTACACGAGAAGAGGACAGGGAGTGCTGTCGTGCTTCTGACGATAAAAAATATTGGGCAATGTCGCGTTCCATATCCGTTAACTCAGCTTCATGGCTGGCGATAATAGCGCGTAAATCTTGATCTTGTTTCACAGCAATCCTCCTTTCTCACGAGATGAAATAACAGGATACTCCTATAATATATTACACATTATAACATGGGTAACCGCTTTATTCAAGTAAAAGAAATCAAGAAATACTGAAACTAGGAACAGGATATGAGAAAAAAGAGAACGCTACCAAACTTGAAACTAAGGTCTTATTGGTTGTCCACAATTTTCTGAAAATTCCCGGTTGGGCCTGAACAAACGATATGAATTGTGGTATAATTTAAGATAATTGTACTGTTGTTCGAAGAATAATGGTTGAATAAGGAGGTGTGACGATGTCGAATGCAACACTCGAGATGATGCAAGAGATCGAGCAAGCTGCTCAAGGCGTGATCGTAGGCTATGAAGCTCAAGTCGAACAAATCCGAACGGATTCACGCGATCGCCTTGCAACAGTGGCACAGCATTACGATGAGGAAACCAAGCAATTGGTCACAGAGGCAGAAAAAAACGCCCAGGAAAAACTCGTCCGTTTAACGAAAGATCTGGAAGAAACGGTTGCGCGCAATGATGCCAAAGTACAGCAAGCGATGACCGATAAGCGAGCTGGGTTAGTTGAAGCCATTGTAGAAAAGGTGGTAGCAAGCTATGGCCGTTAGTCAGATGCAAAAACTGTCTCTCATCTTGCCCAAAGATGACTTGGACAGTCTCCTACTAGCGCTGCAGTCTGAGGCGAAAATCCAGATTTATGACCTCAGTGAACAGGAAGAGTGGCAGGCTGCTTTTGAGGCAAATACCTTGTCTCAACCCTTGACAGAGGACAATCGTCAAGTCTTGGTAGAGCTACAAAAACGTCAAGAACAAGTTGAAAAAATGATTCAGACTCTAGAGCCCTACATGCCTGAGAAAAAGGCCCTGCAAGCTCTGAAGGAAGAACCCTTAAGCTTGTCTTTTGATGACTTGCAGGCTCACGGGATGATTCGAGACGAGGAACTTCTATTGACCAAGTTGAAACGCCAATTGCGCGTGTTAGACAAGGCTCGTCAGAAGATTGCGGATGCAAAGGGAGAGATCGAACGCTTAGAAAAATGGCGCCCGTTAGAGGTGACACCAGCTGCTCTTGCTACCTTTCATTATGTGCATGGTTTGATTGGGACAATCCCGAATAGTGATACAGACGCTGTTCGTTCTTCCTTAAAAGCTCATCCTGAGCTTGAGTTGGAAGAAGTCTTTACGTCTGAGACTGAACACGGCTATGTCATCTTGTATCGTTCGGGAGACCGTGTAGCTGTTCAGGAGCTTCTGGAAGAACATGGGTTCAAAGAATTGGACTATGAAGAAGAGCAAGTCCCAGCCGTTTACTTGGATCGCCTAGAAAGGGAAATCAAAGAGCAGGAAGCTGTCGTTGCAGCAACCCTAGCAGAGTTACAAGACTCCCAGAAGGAGTTGGACCAACTCAAGTACCAGATGGATTACTTGTTGAGCTTGGGAGCTCGTGAGGAGGCCAAATCGCTTCTTGCCAGTACGCAAAGCTTGGTAGCCTTAGAGGGTTGGATTGAAACATCGCAAGTGGCCTCGTTACGAGACTTCTTGCAACAAGGCTTTGGTTCTCGGGTCTTACTTGAGACGCGCGATGTAACGGAAAAAGATTGGGATGACGTGCCGATCCAGTTGCGAAATAGCGCCTTGGTAGAGCCTTTTGAATTAGTCACAGAGATGTATGCCTTGCCTAAGTATTACGAGAAAGATCCAACTCCGATCGTTTCTCTCTTCTACTTTGTTTTCTTTGGCATGATGGTCGCAGATATTGGTTATGGCCTCTTGCTAACGGTAGCGACAGGGTTTGCCCTTAAAGCCTTTAAGCTCAAGCCTGGGACAGCGAAAAACCTTCGTTTCTTCAGTCTCCTCGGAATTTCAGTGGCCCTCTGGGGTGTGGTCTATGGCTCTTTCTTTGGATTTGAGATGCCTTTTGCCCTGATCAGTACGACCAGCAACGCTATGACCATCCTGATCCTCTCAGTGGTCTTTGGTTTTGTCACTGTCTTAGTGGGACTGTTCCTAGGGGGGATGAAAAATGTCCGCCTCAAAGACTACACGGAAGCCTATAATGCGGGCTTTGCTTGGGTTTTGATCCTACTTGGCTTAATGCTTCTAGCAGTAGGCAATATCTTACCAGGGATGAGCGTCCTAGTTCCGATTGGTAAGTGGCTAGCTATTTTGAATGCCATTGGGATCTTGATTGTTTCCATTGTCAGTGCCAAGAAGCTGTCCGGTTTAGCGTCTGGTCTCTTTAACCTCTACAATGTCAGTGGCTATGTCGGAGACTTGGTCAGCTTCACCCGTTTGATGGCTTTGGGATTGTCTGGAGCGAGTATCGGTTCAGCCTTTAACCTGATTGTCAATCTCTTCCCACCGCTTGGACGGTTTACGGTAGGGCTTGTGCTCTTTATCGTCCTACATGCCATTAACATGTTCCTGTCCTTCTTGTCAGGATATGTGCATGGAGCCCGTTTAATCTTTGTGGAGTTCTTCGGTAAGTTCTACGAAGGAGGAGGCAAGCCATTTCGTCCTCTTAAACCTTCTGAACGCTATATTAAAACAAAAAAATAAGTATTATCTTAAAAAAATAGGAGTATATTCATGGAATCTTTAGCATCATATTTTTCAGCCCATGGGGGCGCCTTCTTTGCAGCATTTGGTGTGGCGATCGCAGTCGCACTTAGTGGGATGGGATCTGCCCTTGGGGTTGGTAAAACGGGTCAAGCAGCAGCAGCCCTCTTGAAAGAACAACCCGAAAAATTTGCCCAAGCCCTGATTTTACAATTGTTGCCAGGTACACAAGGTTTGTACGGTTTCGTTATCGGGATCTTGATCTGGTTGCAAATTAAGCCAGATATGCCACTTGAAACAGGGGTTGCTTACTTCTTTACAGCTCTTCCAGTTGCGATCGTTGGTTATTTCTCAGCAAAACACCAAGGAAATGTTGCGACAGCAGGGATGCAAATCTTGGCAAAACGTCCTGAGGACATGATGAAAGGGGTTATCCTTGCGGCCATGGTTGAAACCTATGCCATCTTGGCCTTCGTTGTGTCCTTCCTATTGACCCTACGCGTCGGCTAAGAGCTAGCTTTGATGGATTCGCCTTACGAGGCGAAAAACACAAGACGCATGCAATAGGAGAAAAAACGATATGGATGAACAAACCCAATTAAAGGATTCGATCTTGGCCCAAGCCCATGAAAAAGGGCGTAAACTCTTAGAAGAGGCCAAGGAAACCATCCTAAAAGAAGAGACTGCACAAGAAGAGCGTTTGATTCAAGACAAACTCAATCAACGCTCCGAGCAGCTCAAGCGGATTCAACGTCAATTGCAACGTGAAACCCAACAAATCGAAAATAAAAAACGCCAATCAACCCTTGTCACCAAGCAACGAGTCTTAAAGGATCTCTTTGCGGATGCTTATGAAGCAATGGCGGCTTGGCCCCTTGAAAAGGAAATGCAGTTTGTAGATGCGATTTTAGACCGCTATCAAGGGCAAGTTGTGACTCTGACCTTTGGGGTGGTGAGTGCTAGCAAATTTGATCCAGCAGCTCTCGATAGATTGAAGCAGACTCATCAGAATGTGACAGTTGCGGATGCGACAATCCCAGCTCAGGCAGGCTTTGTCTTGTCGGTTGGGAAGATTGATGACAACTATCTCTACCGTGATTTGGTGGATTCTATTTGGGAGCAAGAAAGCTACCAGATGGCAGCCAGCATTTTCACCGACGAAGAGAACTAGGAGGTTGCAATGAGCGAACGGACCTATTCTCAAGTTAATACAGGAATCAGCGTACGTGAGGCTAGTTTTGTCAGTCCCAGTCAGTTCGAGCAGTTGCTTGCAAGTCCCTCCAGTGAGAGCCGAGAAGGCTTGCTACAAGGGACACCTTATGCTTTAGACAGCCACGAGATCAAGGATTTAGCAGCCCTTGAAGAGCGTCTGATGACAGCCTTGTTGGCGGAATACCAATGGGCTTTTGAGGTAACCCCTCAGTCGGATTTAGTTAGCCTGTTTACCTTGAAATACACTTATCACAATCTCAAGGTATATCTGAAAAACAAGGCGACAGAGCGCAAGTTGGGACATTTATTGATCCCTATCGGACCTTATTCTCTTGATGTGCTCGAACATTTGGTGGCGACCTTTTCTGCGGAGCATTGCCCAGCCTTTATGGCGGAAGAAGTGGCTGCAACCTGGCAAGAATTCCAAGACTATCAGGACTTGCGGGTCCTCGAAATCGGGATGGACTTAGCTTATTTTAAACACCTAAGATACTTAGGGGACAGTCTAGATCATCCGATTCTGAAGCAGTTGGTGGACGTGACCATTGACTTTTACAATGCGATTACAGTTAAGCGGGCCATGGATCAGCAAAAACCGCATAGCTTTATGCACCAATTACTTTCAGATGAAGGGAGCCTCGGTGCCCATCAGGTGATCGACCTGCTAGAATCCGGTCAGTGGTTGACCTGGTTTTATCAAGTCAATCCGCTAGAGTACGATCTCGCTTTAGACACTTATGAAGAAAAAATGCGCACCGGTCAACTAAAGACCGTAGAGTTGGAGTATTTAGAGAGTTTGGTGAAATTCAGTCTTCTAGACGCTGGCCGTTTTGAAGTCGATGGACCACTCCCTCTTGTTCGTTATCTTTACGGAAAAGAGTTAGAGGTGACCAACCTTCGTTTGGTCCTCTCTGGTTTAGACAATGGTTTTCCGCTAGCAGACATCAAAGAAAGGATGAGACCGATTTATGGACAAACAGACCTATAAGATCGCCGTTGTGGGCAATCGGGACGCCATCCTTCCTTTTCGCCTGATTGGCTTTCAAACCTATCCGGTCACAGAGCCGCAAGAAGCGATCAATACCTTGCGAAAACTCAGTCGGGAAAACTTCGGGATTATCTACCTGACAGAGGATATTGCTCAGGCTATTCCAGATACAGTGGCTTTTTACGACCAGCAGCTGACACCGGCTCTGATCCTTATCCCGACCCATAGAGGGACTACAGGACTGGGCCAACAGCGGATTCGTGATAATGTCGAAAAAGCAGTAGGACAGGATATTTTATGAGAACAAATGAATTTGGCCAAGCAATTGGCGATGCGCTGCCGGAGTTTACACCGGGGCGCTTGCCAGCTATTGAGCGGATCGAAGGTCGCTATACCGTGATCGAGCGCCTCTCAAAAGAAAAACATGGAGCAGATCTTTATCAGGTTTACGGACCGGACTCTCCAGCAGCTATGTGGACCTTTCTATTTAAAGGTCCTGCCCGCAATGAAGAGGAGTGGGACCGCTTATTAGATGATCTTATGGTAGCCCAAGGTCGCTTTTACTATGCGATTGTAGACAAAGATTCAGGCAAGGCTTTAGGGACATTCTCTCTCATGCGGATCGATCCAGCCAACCGGGTGATCGAAGTCGGAGCAGTGACCTACTCACCAGCGCTCCAAAAGACTCGCATGGCCACAGAAGCCCAGTATCTATTAGCGCGCTATGTGTTTGAGGATCTAGGTTACCGCCGTTATGAGTGGAAATGTGATGCCTTAAACCAAGCTTCTCGCAAAGCAGCTGAGCGCTTAGGGTTTACCTATGAAGGCTGTTTCCGTCAGGCTGTTGTTTATAAAGGTCGTACCCGCGATACAGACTGGTTGTCTATCATTGACCAAGAATGGCCAGCAATCAAAGAGCGCTTCGAAGCCTGGTTGGATCCAAGCAATTTCGATGCCAATGGCCAACAAAAGCAAGCTCTAAGAGAGATAGCACAAAAGTAAAACAAAGAAACAAAGGATTCCCAGGAGGAATACATGACTCAAGGAAAAATTATCAAAGTTTCCGGTCCCTTGGTGGTTGCATCAGGGATGCAGGAGGCCAATATCCAAGACATTTGCCGGGTCGGCGATCTTGGTTTGATTGGCGAAATTATTGAGATGCGGCGTGATGAAGCCTCTATCCAAGTATACGAAGAAACGTCTGGAGTTGGTCCAGGAGAACCAGTGGTAACAACCGGAGCCCCCCTTTCTGTTGAATTGGGACCAGGCTTGATCTCTCAGATGTTTGACGGGATCCAACGCCCTTTGGAACGCTTTCAAGAAGTCACCGCCAGTGACTTTTTGGTTCGCGGGGTGCAAGTTCCAAATCTCGATCGGGACACCAAATGGGCTTTCGAACCAAGTGTAGCAGAAGGAACTGAGGTAGTCGCAGGAGACATCGTTGGTACCGTTCAGGAGACCAATATGGTGGAACACCGCATCATGGTGCCATTTGGAGTCAGTGGACGTGTGACCAAGATCGCAGCAGGTTCTTACACAGTAGAAGAGCCAGTTTATGAGATCGAGCAGGCAGATGGTAGCCTCTTTACTGGAAGTCTGATGCAAAAATGGCCGGTTCGTCGAGGTCGTCCCTTTGCACAAAAGCTCATCCCAGTAGAACCTTTGGTCACAGGTCAACGGGTCATCGATACCTTCTTCCCTGTGACTAAGGGTGGAGCTGCAGCTGTTCCTGGTCCTTTCGGAGCTGGAAAAACCGTCGTGCAACACCAGGTGGCCAAGTTTGCCAACGTAGACATCGTGATCTACGTGGGTTGTGGGGAACGTGGAAATGAAATGACGGACGTTCTGAATGAATTTCCAGAATTGATCGATCCAACAACTGGCCAATCCATTATGCAACGGACGGTTCTGATCGCCAATACTTCGAACATGCCAGTAGCAGCGCGGGAAGCTTCTATCTACACAGGGATCACCATTGCGGAATACTTCCGTGATATGGGCTATTCCGTTGCCATCATGGCCGATTCGACTTCGCGTTGGGCCGAAGCTCTCCGTGAAATGTCTGGTCGTCTAGAAGAAATGCCAGGGGATGAAGGCTACCCAGCCTACCTTGGTAGCCGGATCGCCGAATACTACGAGCGTGCAGGTCGGGTCAAGACACTTGGAACTACTGCGCGCGAAGGCTCGATTACGGCAATCGGTGCCGTTTCCCCTCCGGGTGGAGATATTTCAGAGCCCGTGACGCAAAACACCCTGCGGATCGTCAAGGTTTTCTGGGGCTTAGATGCTCAATTGGCCCAACGTCGCCACTTCCCAGCTATCAACTGGTTGAGTTCTTATTCCCTTTACCAAGATGAAGTTGGTCGCTATATCGATCTACATGAACAAATCAGCTGGTCTGAAAAAGTGACCCGTGCCATGAACTTGCTTCAAAAGGAAAGTGAATTACAAGAAATTGTCCGCCTGGTCGGTTTAGATTCCTTGTCTGAAAAAGACCGCTTGACCATGAATGCGGCCAAGATGATCCGTGAAGACTACCTGCAACAAAATGCCTTTGATGAGGTCGATACCTATACCTCTTTCAGCAAGCAGGTGGCCTTGTTGACCAACATTTTGACCTTTGACCAAGAAAGTCAAAAAGCACTAGAATTAGGGGCTTACTTCACAGAAATCATGGAAGGAACCGTAGCTCTTCGAGACCGTATTGCCCGGAGCAAGTTCATCCATGAGGATCAGTTGGCAACCATTCAAGCCCTGAAAGAAGAAATCGTAGAAACCCTACACCAAATCGTCGCAAAAGGAGGAGTAGACAATGAGCGTGATTAAAGAATACCGTACTGTCAGCGAAGTTGTTGGCCCCTTGATGATTGTCGATCAGGTCGAAGGGGTTCACTACAATGAACTAGTTGAGATCAAGCTTCATGATGGAACGACCCGTCAGGGACAAGTCCTCGAAGTCCAAGAAGATAAGGCCATGGTCCAGCTCTTTGAAGGATCTAGCGGGATCAACTTGGAAAAAGCCAAAGTCCGCTTTACCGGACGTCCCCTAGAACTTCCTGTGTCTGAAGACATGGTCGGACGCATCTTTAACGGGATGGGAAAACCCATCGATGGCGGTCCAGAGATTATCCCAGAGAAATACTTGGACATTGATGGACAAGCCATCAACCCTGTTTCACGGGACTATCCAGATGAATTTATCCAGACAGGGATCTCAGCCATTGACCATTTGAATACCTTGGTTCGGGGCCAAAAACTCCCAGTATTCTCAGGTTCTGGTCTTCCTCACAAGGAGTTGGCGGCTCAAATCGCCCGTCAAGCGACGGTTCTTAATTCTGAAGAAAACTTCGCCGTGGTCTTTGCGGCTATGGGAATTACCTTTGAAGAAGCCGAGTTCTTTATGAACGACCTTCGGGAGACAGGTGCAATTGACCGCTCTGTCCTCTTTATCAACCTAGCCAACGACCCAGCTATTGAGCGGATTGCGACTCCTCGGATCGCCTTGACAGCCGCCGAATATTTGGCCTATGAAAAAGACATGCACGTCTTGGTTATCATGACAGATATGACCAACTACTGTGAAGCCCTTCGGGAAGTATCTGCTGCCCGCCGGGAAGTTCCAGGTCGTCGGGGCTATCCAGGTTACCTTTATACCAACCTCTCAACCCTCTACGAACGTGCAGGACGCTTGGTTGGAAAGAAAGGATCTGTGACCCAAATTCCGATCCTCTCCATGCCGGAAGATGATATCACCCACCCCATCCCTGACTTGACAGGCTACATCACTGAAGGACAGATTATTCTGTCCCGCGATCTCTACAATAGTGGTTACCGCCCACCGATCAATGTTCTTCCATCCCTTTCTCGTTTGAAGGACAAGGGTTCTGGTGAAGGCAAGACTCGAGAAGACCATGCGGCGACCATGAACCAGCTCTTTGCGGCTTACGCACAAGGAAAGCAAGCCAAAGAACTGGCTGTAGTGCTTGGGGAGTCTGCCTTGTCAGATACCGACAAGCTCTATGTTAAATTTACGGACCGCTTTGAGCAAGAATACATCAATCAAGGTTTCACCACCAATCGGACGATTGAGGAAAGTTTGGATCTCGGTTGGGAACTCTTATCCATCCTTCCAAGAACAGAGCTTAAACGGATCAAGGATGAGATGATTGACAAGTATCTGCCAAACAAAGAGGATTAGCCTATGGCACGATTAAATGTAAAACCAACTCGGATGGAGCTTAATATTCTCAAAGAGCGCCTCAAGACAGCAACCCGGGGGCACAAGTTGCTCAAGGACAAGCGGGATGAACTCATGCGCCGCTTTATTGAAGCTGTACGTGAGAATAATCGCCTGCGCCAAAAGGTAGAGGCGGCGCTGGTGGACAATATGCAAGATTTCGTGATGGCTAAGTCCTTAGAGAGCGACCTCATGGTGGAAGAAATCTTCGCCGTTCCCACGCGAGAAGTGATGCTGCATATCGAGGAAGAAAATGTCATGAGTGTGCGCGTGCCCAAGCTCCATGCCCGTATCGATAATCCATACGGAGATGATGAAGGGGACGTGGTTTATAGCTATCTCGCCTCTAACAGTCAAATGGACAGCACCATCCAAGAAATGGGGGATCTCCTCCCAGATTTGCTCAAGTTAGCGGAAATCGAAAAAAGCTGCCAACTCATGGCAGATGAAATCGAGAAAACCCGCCGTCGAGTGAACGGACTGGAGTATGCGACCATCCCAGACCTCAAAGAGACTATCTATTATATCGAAATGAAACTCGAAGAAGCCGAACGCGCCAACCTCGTCAGAATCATGAAGGTAAAATAAGATACAAAGCCGTTAAGCAACTCAAAGGAAAATAGGGAGTAGGACAGAAGCACTGTTGTATAGAATGCTTCGTTGTCCTGCCCCCACAAGGCTGATTAGGATTTTTCCGAGCTCTTAAAGCGAGAGAAAAATCCAATCAGCTACTGTGCCTTTGAAGTTAGTACTATTACAGTTTGCGTTTTTCACCCAGCTTTTCAGTCGAGTTCAATTGCTTTATAAATACAAGAACCTCATCAAGAAATCATTCCTAGATGAGGTTTTTTTGCACCCTCTCACTCTTCTTCCACTACCCTATTTTTATGTTACTAGTTTGTAACAATGTGACAAGAAAGACGAAATGTTACAAGAAAAATACAGTTTTGTTAAATAGCCAAAAAGGCCTTTTATTATTTTTAAATTGTGATAAGATAGTATAGTAGTTCATTTGTTCAAGAAAATCTTGAGCAAAAAACAAAGAAAAAAGAGGATAAAAGATGAAATTAAAAGTTAATACGAAGGCCTTGATCGCTTCAACAGTAGCTCTTGCAGTGATTCCATTTACAAAAGCCACTGCAGAAACACTTGAAGATTGGGTAGCTCGCTCAGTAGATGAAATCAAACATGATATCCAACAAAGTGGTGACAACCAACAAACGTATACCATCAAATATGGTGATACATTGAGTTCGATCGCAGAAGCGCTTGGAATCGATGTTCATGTGTTGGCAAACTTGAACAACATCAGCAACATGGACTTGATCTACCCAGGTACTGTTTTGAAAACAACAGTAAATGATCAAAAAGAAGTAACTTCAGTTGAAATCCAAACTCCTCAAGCAGGTGCAACAGATGCAACCGTTGCAAGTGCTGACTTGACAACAAACCAAGTGACAGTTGACGACCAAACAGTCGCTGTGAACGACTTGTCAAAACCAGTAAACGAAGATAACAAAGCGGTTCCAGTTGCTCCAGCAGCAGAAACTCAAGAAGCTCCAGTAGTTGCTGTCCCAGGAGCAGAAACACCAGCTCAACCTGCTGTTCCAGAAACACCGAACTACGGTGCTCCAGCTGTTAATGTTGAAACTCAAAACCCAGAAGCAGCAGCTTCCCCTCAATCTGCTCCAGCCCCAGCAGCACCTGCTGAAACACCAGCTGCGGAAGAAGCACCTGCTGAAACAACACCAGCTCCAGCAGAGGAAGCTCCAGCACAAACTGCAGCAGTAGAAACTGCTGCTGCCCCTGAAGTACAACCAGTAGCATCAACTCCAGCAAGTGGAAATACGATTCCAACTGATTCAAACCTTCAACCACAAGCAGAAGCTTTCCGTCAAGAAATCGCTGCGAAATTCGGTATCACAAACATTGGTGGTTACCGTGAAGGGGATCCAGACGATCATGGTCAAGGACTTGCAGTGGACGTAATGGTCCCAACCAGTTCACAACTCGGGGATCAAGTTGCCCAATATGCGATTGACAACATGGACCGTGCAGGTATTTCATATGTTATCTGGAAACAACAATTCTACATGCCAGTAGACAACATTTACGGACCAGCTAACACTTGGAACCAAATGCCAGACCGCGGTGGAGATACAGCAAACCACTATGATCACGTGCATATTTCATTTAACGGATAATAAAACTTCGAACTAGGACTAGCTCCTAGTTCTTTTTTGTGTACAAAAAAGCCGGAAGACGAATCTTCCAGCCGGACGATGCTTATAAAATATGATCGACTTTTTCCACCTGATAAAGGGCAATCGCCATGATAATGGTTAAGACCAGTAGCATGAGGATAGCTGGTGTCCAAGAGTGGAAGAGAGATTTGCTGTAGCCGAAGAGGATGGGACCAAAAGCAGCAAAGATGTAGCCTCCTGTTTGGGCAAGACCAGAAAGTTGAGCTGTCTTTTCAGGTGTACTGGATTTCATGGAGAAAGCGACCATGAGGTAAGGAAAGAGCGAACTAACGGAACTTCCTATCAGGGCATTGATAACGAGCCAGTAGAAGAAGTTGCTGGTTGGGATTAAGAGCATGGCTACCCCTAAAATTCCTGCTCCGACAACAATGGCAAGTATCAAGCGTCGATTGCGATCGGATAACCGTGTAGTTAAACTTGGGATCGTCAAGGAGAATGGGAGACTGATCAAGGTGAACACGGAGGCAAGTAGTCCAGATTCAACCTTTGAAAGGCCAGCTTGAACAGCCATGGTCGGAAGCCAAGTCATACTTGTGTAGAAAAGTAGTGACTGCAAGCCTCCAAAAATCATGATAGCCCAGACATATTTATTAGTATACCACTTGCTACTAGATTCCGTAGTAGCAGCCTTTTTGAGCCGGTGGTTGTAGCGAAGGTTAGGAATCCAGATGACCAAAGCAAGAGCGCACAAGGCAGTCAAAAGAGTCACTAGACCTTGCCAAGAAGTGGCTTTGGTAATAGGAACCGCTACAGAAGAGGCGATCGCTGTGGACATCCCCATAGAGGTGATGTAGAGAGTTGTTAGCACACCGAGTTGCTTAGGCCGATTGGCCTGAATCAAGCTTGGAAGCAGAACATTGAGAAAGGCAATACTTGCTCCAATTAAGATGGTTCCCAGATAGAGAAAGGGAAGATTGATAATCCGAATGGCAGATCCGATCATCATTGCGATCAAGACAAGAAAGAAGAGGCGCTCAATTCCTAATTTTTGAGCAAACTGAATCGCAAAAGGTGAGAAAATGGCAAAGGTAAGAAGGGGCAAGCTAGTCAATAGTCCCAGAGAGCTCACATCAACCCCCAAACCAGCTGCGATGTCAGACAAGACCGTCGGAAGTGTAGTAAATGGTGTTCGTAAAACAATCCCAAGCATAATGATGCCCGGGACGAATAACATAGAATGTGTTTTTTTCATAAATCCTCCTCAGACAAAAATTCTCTTCATTATAACATAGATTGAGCACAAATTGGAGTAACAATACAAATGAAGGAGAAGGATCGTAGTTCTCACTTCCATAGAAAAAGCCACCGGTTTTGGTGGCTCTTATAGGGAGATTATTATGAAAAATTTTAGGATTTTCTATCAAACAAAGTTAGGAGGTCTTCATTTGATGGCTTTATTATAAGGTGGTTTGCTTAAAGAAAACTTAAGAAAAGGCGCTGATCGAAAGAATCGGTCTGAAGTCTGAGAAAATACATTAGCCAGCATCCAAAACAGGATGCGTTTTTTATTTAAAATAATAAAGATCGTAGTTCTTACTAGCGTTCGAACTACATCAACGTACCTAAACTCATAAACGTTCGAAAAGAGAATAAGGATCGTAGTTTTCGCTTCGCTCAAACTGCGTCAACGTACCTAAGCTCACTAACGTTCACTAAGGTACATAGAGAAAAGGCCACCGGTTTTGGTGGCCCTTATAGGGAGATTATTATGAAAAAGTTTAGGATTTTCTATCAAACAAAGTTAGGAGGTCTTCATTTGATGGTTTTATTATAAGGCTGATTTCTTAAAGAAAACTTAAGAAAAGACGCTGTTTATAAGAATCGGTCTTAGGTCTGATAAATTTCACAACAGAAGCTATTTAGATTTTTTTCTAAATAGAGTTGACAAAATCATATGAAAGGTTTACAATCTATTTAGAAAGATATCTAAATAGACTAGAGGAGATAGAGAATGAACTTTGCGCAAACATTTAAAGCTTTATCCAATCCGATAAGAAGAAGTATCTTAGAATTGCTAAAGGCGGGAAAATTATCTGCTGGCGATATCGCTGGTCACTTTGATGTGGCAGGGGCGACCATTTCCCATCATTTAAGCCTCCTCAAGCAGGCAGATTTAATTCGAGAGGAAAAAGAGAAGAATTTTATCTACTATGAACTCAATACTTCAGTCTTGGAGGATTTAATGGTCTGGCTCGTTGATTTGAAAGGAGACTCTACTGATGAAAACGAATAAAAAACTATTGCTATTAACTTCTATGGTGATCCTTTTCCCCATGCTTTGGGGGCTGATGATTTGGTCGCAATTACCTAACCAAATCCCAATTCACTTTAATGTTGCTGATCAGGCTGATAACTTCCAATCAAAACCCCTGGTTGTGTTTGGCCTTCCTATCCTCCTTCTCTTGGTGCATCTGTTTGTGATCTTTATGATCAGACGTGATCCTAAGAATCGCACGATGAATGAAAAAATGGTCAAAGTAAACCACTGGTTGACTCCAATCGTTTCCTTAAGTATCTCCTATCTCATCTATAGCAAGGCGCTAGGATCTACTACCAATCCATCTGTTTTTGTTTCGGCTTTGCTAGGGCTCATCTTTGTGATCATGGGCAACTACATGCCTAAGCTAAAAGTGAATCACACGGTTGGAATCCGTCTGCCTTGGACCTTGCAGAGTGAAGATAACTGGCACAAAACCCATCGCTTGGCAGGGAAATTGTGGGTCCTCGGAGGTTTGATCCTCCTACTTGAAGCAGGTATTCAATTCGCGCTGTCTTATGTACTGGTGCTGGTCATCCTCACCATTGTCCTTATCCCTGTGATGTACTCTTATCAGTTAAGTCGGAAAAATCGTTAGTATAAAAAACAACCAGAGAAGAAGCAGTCGTGAACGGTTTCTTTTCCGGTTGTTTTTGTGCTTGTATAGAATTTATGGTTATATTAAATACGCAATTTATCAAGGAAATAAAAGATGTGATATTCTTTAAAATATAGTTCATACATTATATTTTAGCTATATTAAAGTTTTATTTTGTTAAGATCAAAATTTTAATAAAAAATAAACCTACTTGAATTGTTCTGACAAACTTGAAAGCTTATTTGATTAAAACTCCATAACTCTACTAGGGTGTTTACACAAAATTATTGACAGTATCAAATAAAATCAGATAGATTGAACTAAATGATTACCCAGAAGTAACTTTCATAATTCTTTTCACACTATCATCTTTGTCAACTAGAAGGCAATCTGGAAAAGTCATCTGCTTCCATTTTTTATAATCAAAATTTGGATCAAAATGATTGATTAAGATTCCTAGCAAATTTCCATGAGAACTCAGTAAAATGGTTTTATCTGAATACCTTTCTTCTAAATCCTGCAATAAATCTAAGATTCTCATTAATGCTTCTTGATTAGATTCACCTCCAATAAGTGATTTATCTGGATTTTGCCATAAATATTGAATCGTTTCTTCAAACTCAGAATCTTCAATAAATCTTGAAGATAATTTTCTTTCACGCAAACGATCATCAAGCACTATCTTATCAAATTGTACAGGAGAACTATTTACTGTCTCAAAAGCTCGCTTATAAGGACTAGAAAAATAGTAATCAATATTAAAAGAATTCAAAAACTCCAATTGCTTTAGAGATACAAATCCTTCTTCCGATAAAGTTCTATTAAAATCATCACTCGAAAATCTCGAATGAGCATGTCTAAGTAAAATATAAGAATTGTTCATGAATTATAATTACGCTGAAAATACATATAAGGAGGAAAGTTGTTTTATAAGCTCATATTATCTTACTTAACTATTAATTGTCAAGTAGATTCATTCATTTTACTCACCCCCCCCACCCAATGGGCAGGTTTTATCTGTTTTATTCAGCTAAATTAAGCTCTCAAAAAAGCTGATGAAATATAAATTCATCAGCTTTTTTGAGAGCTTAATTTGACTATTAGCTTATGTTGATAGTTAGATTTTTATTCAGAGCAAGTGCAATTTTGCTCATTGTTTCAATGCTTGTGTTATTTCCACGTTCAATGCGAGCAATGGTAGACTGTGGGACATGAGATAGGGAAGCTAGCTCTCTTTGGGTGAGACCTGCTGTTTGTCGTGCGTCATAAACTGCAATAGCACTTTCCAAAATAG